>JACCSC010000277.1 GCA_013813215.1 Geodermatophilaceae bacterium
GGCGAAGGTGCTGGGGCCGGACGCCGTACCGATCCTCGACGCCGCAACCGAGGCCCTGGCCGCTGTTCCCACGTGGGACGCGCCGGCCATCGAGGCGGCGTTGAAGGCGGCGCTGGTCGACGGGCTGAAACTCAAGCCGCGCAAAGCCTTTGCCCCGATCCGGGTGGCGGTCAGTGGCCGGACCATCTCCCCGCCGCTCTACGAGTCGCTGGAGCTGCTCGGCCGGGAACGCTCGCTGGCCCGATTGAAGGCCGCGACCCGGTGATCCCGGCCTTCCGGCAAACGGGACAAAGCGCATTGCTCGGTCGAGAGGTGGGCGCCACACTGCCGGCGTGATGATATCGCGCTGTGAGTCGCGGCGGTCGCCGCGGGGCTGTTCGTCGCCGTGCGCTGGGGCGGTGACACGGTGCAGGGCCCTGGTCATGCGACTGCTGGCCGCCACGTCCCCCGAGGCGCGAGGGCGGATCACCGAAGCCGGCGAGGTTGTCGGTGTCATCTCCGTCGAGGGCACCGTCGCCCTGATCATCTTCGGGGGACTGTTCGCCGGCGGCCTGGCGGTGGCCCCGTATCTCCTGCTGCGCCGGTGGCTGCAGCAGGGCTACCTCGGCGGACTCGGGTACGGCGTCCTGCTGCTCCTCCTTGTCGGTGCCCGACTGGATCCCTTGCGGCCGGACAACATCGACTTCGTCGTCCTCGGCCCCGACTCCGCTATTGGCCTCTCGTGCTCGTCGTCGCGGTGGTCCCGCTGGCCGCCGTGCTGCTGGCGGTAGGCGTGGCCGCGGTCCACATCGGCCCTCGGCTGCCGCCCGGCCGGGCGTTCTTGTCGTCGCGCGGGCGTTGATCGCCGGCCGGATCACGCTCGTCGTGGTCGCAGTCGTGAGCGTGCCGAGCTTCGTCACGGCGGTGGACACGATCCTGCACGCCTCCTGACCGGCGCCGGAGGCGGCCGCGGTGCGCCGGCGCTCTGACCGCGTCGCCGATCCTGCGTCGTTACCCTGATCCGGTGGAGGAGCCGGAAGCACGCAAGCTGCCCAGGCGCGCTGTGCTCAACTTCGCCGACCACCCGGTGCGGGTCGTCGTGGACCCGCCGGACGAGACCGCCCTGGGGGACCGGATCACCGGGTCTGCCGTCCCGACCGGCCCGGTCGACATGCGCGCCTACGGCGCGGCGATCCTGAGCCCACCCCCATGAGCTGGTCCGACGGAGCACCGCCGTACGGGTGGATTCCTGCCTACGATCACGACCCCCATCGGGGGTGGGTGCCGCACTACATCTGGCACCCGCAGTACGGCTGGGTCCATGCGTTCATCTGGGCGCCGCTGCCGCCGGGGTGGGGGATGCCCGCTGCAGGCACGGCTGGCCCCGGGCGCTTCGGGCGGCGGCCGCACACGAGGGCGACGCCGTACCTGCACCTGTTGCGTACACCGACGTACGGCTGGTGGAAGTCGCTGCTCGGGCTGCTGTTGGCCGGGGTGACGTGGCTGGTCGCCTCGGTGGTGCTGCTGCTCCTGGCTCTGCTCTTGATAGGTCTCGGTAGCGGCGGGACCGAGGATTTCCTCGACGAGGTCACGACCGATCCGCTGGGCTCGCCGGGGGCGCTGCTGGTGCTGAACCTGACGCTGGCCGCGCTCATCCCGGCGGTGTGGGTCGCCCTGCTGGCCGTGCACGGGGAACGGCTGGGCTGGGTGTCGTCGGTGATCGGGCGCCTGCGGTGGCGGCTGGTGCTCGCCTTCGGGGCCGTGGCGACCGGGCTGCTGCTGGTGGGGTTGTTCCTGGGGTTCCTGATCGTCGACCCGGTCGAGGGCACTGCGTCGGGGTCCTACGACAGGGGCTTCGTGCTCGGCATGCTGGCCGTGGTGCTGCTCACGACACCGCTGCAGGCGGCGGGCGAGGAGTACCTGTTCCGCGGCTACCTCAGCCAGGTGATCGCCGGTTGGATCCCGGCCCGGCTGGTCGCGGCTGTGGTCGCCGGGTCGGTGACGGGGTTCCTGTTCGCGCTGGCCCACGGGTCGCAGGACGTGCCGACGTTCGCCTCGCGGCTGGCGTTCGGGCTGACCGCGTCGCTCGTGGTGTACCTGACCGGGGGGTTGGAGGCGGCGATCGCCTACCACGCGATGAACAACGTCCTGATCTTCCTGCTCGCTCTGATCGTCGGGCCGGAGCTGGAGGTCGAGGTGAGCAGCGCCGCCGTGCTGGTCGTCGACCTACTCGTGATGGCCGGCTTCGTGAGCTTCGTCGCGGTCTGGTCGCGTCGTCGCCCGGTCCAGCGGACCACCGTGTCGCCGGCTGCCGAGCCGATGGGCGAGGTGTCCGCTACGCAGTTGGGCACGCCCGTGGGGGTCGGGTAAGGTTGCTGGTCGGCGCCGGTCCGCAGGGGCGGGCGCCGGTGGGGTATGGGGTAATTGGCAGCCCGGCTGATTCTGGTTCAGCTAGTCTAGGTTCGAGTCCTGGTACCCCAGCGAGGTTGCACCACACCCCTGGCCCCGTCGTCTAGCGGCCCAGGACGCCGCCCTCTCAAGGCGGTAGCGGGGGTTCGAATCCCCTCGGGGCTACACCAGTGTCTGACGGGCCGGTGGCAGCGCGCGTTGACACCACTACGTAGGCGGGCCTGTTGCGTTGAGCCTCAGGAAGTGAGCCCGGCAGCCATCCGGACGGTTGGTGAGCCGGGCTTCGCGCTGTCTGGTCAGGCGCCTTGGATCTCCCGCACAGTGACGACTGCTGGCGCAACCCGAGTGCGCCAGTGTCCACCTCTTGCCCAGCACCCGGGCGATCCCGTCGGGGATGGTCAGCAGGGGTTCAACAGCAGCCCGCCGGTGCTCGTATCGAAGCGAATCGCGGCAGCCGGCGGCACGCGTGATTTTGACGAGTCTCTACTACTGCTGGGAAGTTGCGTCATTCGCGGCGAACCAGGCGATCCAGCGTCGTTGGCCCGGGTCTCCACCGCGCGCGGCCGGTAGTTGGCGCGGGTCCAGTCGAGCGCGTCGGACGCCGGGTGGCCGGCCAGGATCGCCATGCAGGCGATGACGGTGCCGGTCCGCCCGGTGCCGCCGTCACAGGCGATCTCGACGCCAACCCCGGACCGGGCGACGTCGTACGCGCGACGGATCGCCGCGGCGGCCGAGGCCGAGTCTCGCGGCGTACCGAAGTCCCGCCACGCGACCCACTCCGCCGGCCAGTCCGGTCGCCAACCGCGCAACCCGCGAGGCTCCCGGCCGAGGTACAGCCCGAAGTCCGGCAACGGTCCCTCGGGCAGCGGCTGGCTCCGACCACGGCCGCGAACCCGTGTTCCGTCCGGCAACGCGATCGACCCGACGAGCATCAGGTCCTCCGACGGGCAAGCACGGACCGCCTCAACAGGCCCACCGCGAGCAACGCGCAGCCCGTCACGACGGCGGCCACCGGCAACGTGAACGCGAGGACCGCGCACCCGAGAAGGCCGAGCGCCGCCGGTGCCCGGGAGTGGCCGGGAAGGGTGTACGCCGAAGCGTTCGCGACCCCGTAGTAGACGAGGACCGCGAAGCTGGAGAACGCGATCGCCCCACGCAGGTCGAAGAGCAGCACGACGGCCAGCACAACGCCACCCAGCACCAGCTCCGCGCGGTGCGGTACCCGGAAGCGTGGGTGCACCGCGGCCAGCACCCGTGGCAGTTCGCCGTCGCGGGCCATCGCGAGGGTCGTGCGACCGATTCCGGCCATCAGGGACAGCAGCACCCCGGCCGAGGCCACCGCGGCGCCGATCCGCACCAGGACCTCGCCCCAGGTCACCACCGCGGCGTCGGCCAGCGTCGCCGCCGATCCGGCGAGGACATCGGGCCCGAGTGCGGCGAGGACGACCGTCCCGACGACGGCGTACACGACGACGACCACGCCCAGCGCCAGGGGGATGGCACGGGGGATGGTCCGTTGCGGATCGCGCACCTCCTCGCCCAGCGTGGCGATCCGCGCGTACCCCGCGAAGGCGAAGAACAGCAGGCCGGCCGCCTGCAGTACGCCGAGGGCGGACACGCCGGACCAGTCGGTGACGTTCGAGGCCGTCGTTGTGCCTGAGGCCAGAGCCGCCACCACCGCCACGGTCAGGGCCACCAGGGTCAGCACGACCAGGGCGCGGGTCAGTGCGAGTGTCTTGGTGACGCCGAAGCAGTTGACCGCGGTCAGCGCCGTGACCGCGACCGCCGCGGGCAGCCAGGACTGGTCGGGCCACACGTACGCGCCGAAGTTGAGTGCCATCGCTGCACAGCTCGCCGTCTTGCCGATTATGAAGCCCCAACCGGCGAGGAATCCCCAGATCGGTCCCAGCCGGCGACGCCCGTACACGTAACTGCCACCGGACTCTGGATACGTCGCGGCGAGCGCGGCGGAGGACCGCGCGTTGAGGTACGAGACCACCGCGGCTATACCGAGTGCCGCCAACAGTCCCGCGCCCGCGGCCTGCGCGGCCGGGCCGAAGACGGCGAACACGCCGGCCCCGAGCATCGCGCCGAGACCGACGACGACTGCATCGGCGGTCCCGAGGCGGCGCAGCAGCGCGGGTTGAGCCACGCTCGGATTGTCGCAACCGCCCACAACGCCCCCAAGTTGCCGGCTCCCGGCGGACTCGCCATCCTCATCAGGTGAACAATGGGCAAACGCCGAGTGACCAGAAAGGTAGCCGCGACGAGACCGCCGCCGAGCAGGCGGACCGCAAATTCGACGACCTGCTCCAGGAACTGCGGGTAAGTCAGACCGGCGTCCAGTTTCTGTTCGCGTTCCTTTTGATCCTCGCGTTCCAGAACCGGTTCGCAGATATCGACGAGTTCGACCAGACCGTCTACGTCGTCACCATCGTCTGCTGTGCGATGGCGACGATCCTGCTCATCGCGCCCGTCGCCGTGCACCGGGCGATGTCGGGCCAGCACCGCAAGGACGAGATCGTCGCGGTGTCCGCGCGATATGCCCAGGCCGGGCTCGGCTTTCTAGGGCTCAGCATGGTCGGAGCCTTGGTCCTCGCCCTGGATGCCACCATGACTCGTACCTGGGCCATCGTCATCGCCCTCGTCGTCGGCGCCGGAATCGTCACGGCCTGGGTGCTGCATCCACGAACCCTCGTTCGACGGGCGGAGGAGGGGCTCAGTTGAGCGACGGTTACTCAGTGGCGGTGACCTTCGTCAGCCCGAACGGCCGGTCCGGATCGACGCCGCGGGCCTGGGCCAGGTGCAGCGCCAGCTGTTGCGCCCGCACGCTGTGCACCAGCGGCGCGAGCAGTTCGTCCGTGCCGCTCGGAACGGCGATCAGCGCCGAGGCTGCCGGGACGTCGCCCCCGCGTTCCGCGACCGCCACGACGCGTGCTCCCCGCGCCGTCAGGTCGGCGGCCGCGCGCTCGACGTCGGCCGCCACCGGGCCGGGGCTGCTGAAGCACACCGCGTGCACGCCCGCGTCGGCCACCGCGATCGGGCCGTGCCGCAGGTCGTGCGGGGAGTAGCCGTTGGTGGCAACGCCGGTGGTCTCGGTGATCTTCAGGCCGGCCTCCAGCGCGACCGGGTAGAGGAACGCGCGCCCCACCTGGAGCAGACGCTGTGCCCCGACGAGCAGCGCCGCGGCGGTCCGGGCGCCGGTGTCATCGTCCACGGCGACGGCGAGCGCATCGACCAGACGTGGCCAGTCTCCGGTGGACCGGTCGCCTAGGGCCTGCGCCAGCAGGGCAAACGCCGCCAGGGTGGCGGTGAACGTCTTGGTGGCCGGCACCGCCCGCTCGGGCCCGGCCCCCAGCGGTACGACGACCTCGCAGGCCTCGGCCAACGGCGACCCCACGTCGTTGCAAAGACCGATCGTGCGGGCGCCGCCGGCCTGCAGGACCTCCATGGTGGCCGCGACCTCGGGGGTGCGGCCGGACTGGCTGACCCCGATCGCGAGGAAGCCGTCGAGCCGTGGAACGACGCCGTAGCGGGTCTGCAGGCTCGGTGCGGCCAACGCGACAGGCACCCCGGTGGCGTACTCGAGCACGTACCGCCCGTAGACCGCGGCATGATCCGACGAGCCGCGGGCGACCAAGACGAAGCCGCGCAACGGATCCGGCCTTACGGCGGCGACGGCCGCCGCGATGTCCGAACTACGCGCGACCAGCCGCGCGATCACGGCCGGCTGCTCGGCGATCTCCGCGGCCATGAGCGCTCCGCCGCTCACCCGGCCTCGCGCCCGCGGCAGAGCACTCGCCGTACCTGCAACTCGTCGTCCAGGACGACCACGTCGGCCGGGCCGCCGACCCGCAGCACCCCGATGTCGGGTTGCCCGGCGATGCGAGCCGGGATCGACGTGGCCGCGGCGACGGCATCCAGCACCGGGACGCCGAGGCTGACCAGGTTGCGAACCGCCGCATCCATCGTCAGCACGCTGCCGGCCAGGGTTCCGTCGCCCCGGCGTACCTCGGCACCCCGTACGGCCACCTCGACCTGGCCCAGCCGGTAACCGCCGTTGCCCTGCGCGGCCGCGGCGATCGCGTCGGTGACCAGTGCGACCCGGCCGGCCGCCGCCCGCCAGGCCACCAGCACCGTTTCCGCCGCAAGGTGGACGCCGTCGACGATCAGCTGAACGGTCACGTCGGGACGAGTCAGGGCAACTCCGATCAGCGCCGGATGCCGAGGTGTCGACGGCCGCATCGCGTTGAACAGGTGGGTGACAGTGCTGGCGCCCGCATCGAAGGCGGCGTGCGCCTCCCGCGCGTCGGCGTCGGTGTGGCCGCAAGCGACGACGATGCCGTCGGCCACCAGCTGCTTGACCAGGTCCAGCGCGCCCGGTCGCTCCGGGGCCAGGGTGATCTGGGTGACCGGCCCGGACTCCAGCATGCGCTGCAGCAGCAACAGGTCCGGATCGCGCATGTGCTCCACCGGATGTGTACCTGGCCGCTCGGGGGACAGGAAAGGACCTTCCAGGTGGGCCCCGAGCACCCGCGGTCCGGAGTCGGCACAGGCGACGACCTCCCGGAGCACGCCCAGGGCAGCCGTCACATCGGCCAGCGGTGACGTGATCAGCGTCGGCTGGTAAGCGGTGACGCCGGTACGCAAGAGCTGCTCGCCGGCGACGGCGTACCCGCCCGGATCGGCGGCCAGGAAGTCGACCCCGCCGAAACCGTTGATCTGCAGGTCGACGAAGCCGGGCACCGCCAGTCCACTTCCGCGACCCGGCAGGCCCACCGCGACGACCCGCCCGTCGGCCACGTCCATGTCGCCGGGCACCAACCGGCCGGCGACGACCGCGGCTGACACCCCGAGGCGAGTCATGCGGGACGGCCGGCCCGTGCGACCTCGCGCGCCGCGACGTGACACGCGGCCTGGTGACCGGGCAGCAGTTCGAGCAGTGCGGGGTCCTCGGTCCGGCAGACGTCCTCGGCGAGTGGGCACCGCGGGTGGAACACGCAGCCCGACGGCGGGTTCGCCGGATCCGGTACCTCGCCGCGCAGCGGCTCGATCTCCCGCCCGGCCTCCAGGTCCGGATCGGCGAGCGGGACCGCTTCCTGCAGCGCGCGGGTGTAGGGGTGCAGGGGCTCGTCGGACACCGCCCGCCACGGCCCGAGCTCGACGATCCGGCCGAGGTACATCACCACGATCCGGTCGGAGATGTGCCGCACCATCCCGAGGTCGTGGGAGATGAAGACGTAGCTCAACTCGAGTTCGTCGCGCAGCCGGGTCAGCAGGTTCATCACCTCCGACTGCACGGACACGTCCAGTGCGGAGACCGGCTCGTCCAGCACGACGACCTGCGGTTCGACGGCCAGCGCCCGGGCGATCCCCACCCGCTGACACTGCCCGCCGGACATCTGGTGGGGGTACCGCTCGGCGAACCCGGTGCGCAGCCCGACCATCCCGAGCAGTTCCTGCACCCGGCGGCGGCGACCGGCCTTGTCCCCGGCGAGCTGGTAGACCCGCAACACCTCCTCCAGCGTCTGCGCCACGGTCAGCCGCGGATTCAACGACGCGAAAGGGTCCTGGAACACGAGCTGGATCCGGCGGTGCACCGCGCGCAGCGCGCGGCCACGAACCCGCGTGACGTCCTCGCCGGCCAGCTCGATCCGTCCCGACGTCGGCTCCTCCAGGCGGACCAGCAGGCGGCCGGTCGTCGACTTGCCGCAGCCGGACTCACCGACGATGCCCAGCGTCTCCCCGCGGTCCAGGGTGAAGGAGACACCGGCGGCGGCCCGCAGCTCCTGGCCGGTGCCCCGGATCGGGTACACCTTGACCAGGTCCTCGGCCCGCAGGATCGGGCTTTCGGTCACGAAGCCTGCCCTCGCTCGGCGTCCGCCGGCACGCTCCACTGCGACGGAGGCACCCAGCAGGCCGCGGCGCTGCCCGGCCGCTGGGTCAGCGGCGGCATCTCCTCCCGGCACCGCGGCACCACCTCGGGGCAACGGGGGTGGAAGGGGCATCCGCTGGGGGCATGCGCGGCATCCGGCGGCGCGCCGGGAATCTGTCGCAACGGCGCCCGTTCGGCGACGCGGGCGGGCGGGATGGCCGCGATCAGGCCGGCGGTGTAGGGATGCTCGGGCCGGGCGAAGACCGCCCGGGTGGATCCGGTCTCCACCAGCCGGCCGGCGTACATCACGAGCAGCCGGGAGGCGACCCGTGCCACGACCCCGAGGTCGTGGGTGATCCACATGACCGCCGTGCCGGTCTCCGCCTGCAGTCGCCGGACCAGCGCGATGATCTGCTGCTGAATGGTGACGTCCAGCGCGGTGGTCGGCTCGTCGGCGATCAGCAGGGCGGGCCGGAGCGCGATCGCCATCGCGATGACCACCCGCTGGCGCATGCCGCCGGAGAACTCGTGCGGGAAGGCCCGGGCGGCACGGGCCGGCTGCGGGATGCCGACTTCGGCGAGCACCTCCAGGACACGCGCCTGCGCTGCCCGCCGGGACGTGCCGTGCGCGGTCAGCACCTCCTCGATCTGCGCGCCGATGCGCATCAGCGGGTTCAGCGACGTCATCGGATCCTGATAGACCATCGCCATCGACGACCCGCGCACCGACCGGCGGTAGCGCTCGTCCGCGCCGACCAGGTCCACGTCGTCGAGGAGCACCTCGCCGCCGACGATCTCCGCCGTAGGCTGCGGGTGCAGCCCCATCACCGACAGCATCGTCATCGACTTCCCGGAGCCGGACTCGCCGACCAGGGCCACGGTCTCGCCGGCGCCGATGTCGAAGGACACCGACTTGACCACCTCGACCGGCCCGTCAGCCAGGTGCAGCACCGTCGTCAGGCCGCGCACGGACAGGACCGCCGTCACGAGCCGGCCGCCTCGATGCGCAGCCGGCGCGGTGCTCGCGCGACCGCCGGCGACGGCGGGAAGCCGGCCGCGCCCGGGAGCAGTGAGCCCAGCACGGCCGCCCGCGTTGCGCCGGTGCACGACGGCACCGTCCCCGGCAGTCCGTGCACGGTGAGCAGACCGATCAGGGCAAAGGCGTACGCCTCCTTCGCCTCGCTCGGAATGCCGAACTCGTCGATGGTGCTGACCGTGATCGCGGGCATGGCCGCGCGCAACATGGCCATCAACGTCGGGTTGGCGGTCCCGCCGCCGGCGGCCACGACGGTCGCGACCTCGTGCTCCCGGCAGGCGGCCGCGACGGTCTGGGCGGTGAGCGCGGTCAAAGTCGCCGCCACGTCGTCGAGCTCGACCCGTGAGCCGTCGGCCAGCGCCGCCAGCAGGTACGCCGGACTGAACAGCTCCTTGCCGGTCGACTTGGGCGCCGCGAGGGCGTAGAACGGCTCGGCCAGCAGCCGCCCGAGCAACGTCTCGTCGACCCGACCGCGCGCCGCACGGGCGCCGTCGCGGTCGTAGGTGTCCGCACCGGCGGTGAAGTGGCTGACGGCGGCGTCGATCAGGGCGTTCGCCGGTCCGACGTCGAAAGCGACCGGCTCCCGACCACCGCCCATGACGGTCAGGTTCGAGATGCCGCCGAGGTTGAGCGCCGCGCGGGCGTCGCTGGAGTCGGCTCCGAGCAGCAACACGTCGAACAGGCTGACCAGCGGGGCGCCCTGCCCGCCGGCGGCGACGTCGCGGGCCCGCAGGTCGGCGAGGACCGGGAGCCCGGTCCGCTCTGCGATCCAGGCCGGCTGCCCGATCTGCAGCGTTCCGAGCACATCCCGGCCGGACACCCAGTGGTACAGCGTCTGCCCGTGCGAGATCACGAGGTCGGCCCGGCCGCCGGCCAGCTCCTCGACCGCCCGGGCTGCGACGTCGGCGAAGGCCTGGCCTATCTCGGTGTCCAGCCGGCACAGCGCCTCGGCCGAGGTCGCCGCCGGTGGCATGGCCGACACCAGCGCTGCCCGGACCGCCGGCGGGTACGGCAGGCTGAACGAGCCCAGCGGCTGCAGGCGCACCTCGTCACCGGCCAGGGAGAGCTCGGCCGCGGCCGCGTCGATCCCGTCGTACGACGTACCGGAGATGAGCCCGACGATCCTCACCGGCCGGCCTCGACGGCGGCTCGTACGACGCCGTCGTGCGCCGACAGGCGGCGACCCGCCTCCTCGGCGTCCACGCCGCCCAGCAGCATCACGATGGCCGTCTTGACGTGCCCGGTGGCCGCGGCGAGCGCGTGCTCGGCGGTAGCGGTGTCGGCCCCGGTGGCCTCGCCGACGATGCGCTGCGCGCGGTGGCGCAACTTCTCGTTCGAGGCCCGGACGTCGACCATCAGATCCCCGAACGTCTTGCCGAGGCGCACCATCGCCACCGTGGACAGCGTGTTGAGCACGATCTTCTGCGCGCTGCCGGCCTTGAGCCGGGTGGAGCCGGCGATGAACTCCGGCCCCACGACGACCTCGATGGGGTGATCCACCCGCCGGCTCAGTTCTGCACCGGCGTTGCAGGACACGCCGATCGTCAGTGCCCCACGGCGGCGGGCCTCCCCGACCGCGCCGAGGGTGTACGGCGTCCGTCCGGACGCAGCGATGCCGACGACGGCATCGCTCTCGTCCACGGCTCGGGCCGCGAGGTCGCGGCCGCCGGCGACGGCGTCGTCCTCGATCGCTTCGTGCGAGACAGGCACCGCGCCGTCCCCACCGGCCAGCACACCGACGACCCGGTCGGTCGCGAACGTCGGCGGGCACTCCACCGCGTCCAGCAGCCCGAGCCGTCCCGCGGTGCCCGCGCCGACGTAGATCAGCCGTCCGCCGCGGCGCAACCGCTGCACGACCGCGTCGACCGCCGCGGCGATCGGTGCGGCGGCGGCTTCGACGGCCCGGACCACGTCGAGCTGGTCGCGGGCCATGAGCGCGACGAGGTCACTGGTGTCCCACCGGTCCAGGTCGTCCAGGCCCGGCCGGCGCTGCTCGGTCACGAGGTCGCTGAGATCCATGGTCCTTCGCTGCCGCTGGATGCCACCGGTGGTCCAAATGGGTCTAGACCAATTCCGGATCCTAGGCAAGACTGCCGGAGGCCGTCAATCGAGGCAGAAGGAGCCGGCAGATGCACGTGCTGACTGTGACCGGCCCCGTGGACCCGGCGGCGCTGGGCCCGACGCTCATGCACGAGCACCTGATGTCCCTGGTACCGGGCCGGTTCTTCACCGGCGGCCGCTGGGACGACGCCGTCGACACGGCTGAGCGGGCGCTGGGCGGCCTGCGGGCGCACGGCGTGGGCGCCGTCGTCGACCTGACCGGGCGTAGCGGTACGGGGGCCGGTCCCGACGTTGGCGCCTTGCGCGAGATCGCCTCGCGCACCGGCCTGGCCGTCGTGGCCGGCGTGGGTATGTACAAGGAGCCGTACCCGGCCTGGGTCGCGGCCGCCAGCATCGACGAGGTGGCGGACCGGTTCGTGGCGATGGCCACCGAGGCGACCGCCGGGATCTTCGGGGAGATCGGCACCAGTTTGGGCCTGGTCACTCCCACTGAGGAGAAGGTGCTGCGCGCCGCCGTACGAGCGCACCGGCGTACCGGCCTCGCGATCTCCACCCACTGCACCCTCGGGACGATGGCGCCCGAGCAGGTGGCGATCATGGCCTCGGAAGGAGCTGATCTGAGCCGGGCCGTCGTGGGTCACCTCGACCTGTCGCCGCAGCTGCCCTACCTCGAGGAGGTGCTGGCCAGCGGGGTGACGGTGGCCTTCGACACCTTCGGCAAGCAGTGGTTCGACTATCAGGTGCCCGACAGCGCGGACCAGGGCGACGGGGAGTTCGTGAAGTGGGCGTATCAACGCCCCGACACCGACCGGATCGCGGCCCTGAGCGAGCTGTTGGCCAGGGGGTACGTCGGCCAGCTCGTGGTCTCCTGCGACATCTCCGGGCGCGAGGCGTACCTGAACGCCGACACCCACGGTCGCCACGGCTACGGCTTCCTGCACGCGGTCGTGCTGCCCGCGTTGCGCGCCGCCGGGGTCGGCGAGGAATCCCTGCGCCAGATCCTCGTCGACAACCCGGCCCGCATCCTCGCCATCGCCTGACGACCGCCTGATCACCGCCTGGTCATCGACGGCGACGGCGGCGGCCCCGGCTCTGCGAACGGGTGGGGTCGAGGACGTCGCGCAACCCGTCCCCGAGCAGGTTGAGGCCGGTTACCGCGAGCACGATCGCGAGCGAGGGAAAGACGAGCAGCCACCAGGCGCGGTCGAACAGCGTCCGCGCGTCGCTGACCATCAGCCCGAGCGAGGGCTCCGGTGGCTGGGTACCGAGCCCGAGGAAGCTCAGTCCCGACTCGGTCAGGATCGCCCAGGACAGGGCGAGCGCCACCTGCACGATGATCGGCGCGGCCACGTTGGGCAGGACGTGGCGGGCGATCAGCCGCGGCGGGCTGTACCCGAGGACCTTGCCGGCGCGGATGTAGTCCATCGAGCGCACCGACAGCACCGGCCCGCGGGCGACCCGCACGAAGATGGGCAGGTACACCACGGCGATCGCGATGGCCGTGTTGAACCAGCCCCGTCCGAGCGCTGCGACGATGGCCAGCGCCAGCAAGATGGCGGGGAAGGCGAACAGCACGTCGGTGAGCCGGCCGATGATCCGGTCGGTCCAGCCGCCGAAGTAGCCGGCGATGATGCCACCGGCCGCCCCGAGGATGGTGGCGATCGCCACCGAGATCACGGCCACCCGCAGCGAGGCGAGCAGGCCGGCGCAGACTCGGGAGGCGATGTCGCGGCCGAACTGGTCGGTCCCTAGCCAGTACGTCGACGACGGCCCGACCAGCTGGTCCTCGGGATGCTGGGCGATCGGGCTGTACGGCGTGAGGCCCAGCGCGGACGCCAACGCCAACAGCGCGAGCAGGCCCATGATCAGCAGGCCGACCCGCCCGTTCCGGTTGTGCCACAGCCGCCCGAGCCACTGTCCACGGCGGAGCGGAGCCGCGGCGACCGCCGGGCCTTCGATGGTCTCGATGGGCTGGCTCACGACAGGTTGACCCGCGGGTCGATCCGGGCGTAGAGCAGGTCCACGGCCAGGTTGACCAGGACGAACATCGCCGCGATGACCACGATGACGCTCTGCACGACCGCGTACTCCCGCTGCTCGATCCCGGTCAGGACCAGCCGGCCGAGCCCTGGCAACGCGAAGATCTGCTCGACGATGACCGTCCCGCCCAGCAGGTAGCCGAACTGGATGCCCGAGATCGTGACGATCGGGATCGAAGCGTTGTGCATGATGTGCCGCCAGCGCACACGGCGCGGCGCGAGCCCCTTGCCCTTGGCGCTGCGGACGTAGTCGCGGCTGGCCTCTTCCAGGTACGCCGACCGGGTGGTCCGCATCGTCGCCGCGGCCAGGCCGATGCCCAGGACCAGGGCGGGGTACAGCTGCTGCTGCAGGTTGACCAGCGGGGCCTCGAAGAAGGGTGCGTACCCGGCGGCGCTCGGGAAGTACCCGAACTGCGCCGAGAGCACCGCGACCACCGCGGCTGCAAGCACGAAGTTCGGGATGCCCAGGCCGAGCAGGCCGAAGCCCTGGGCGGCGGTGTCGGCGACGCTGTTCGGCCGGGCCGCGGAGAAGACGCCGAGCACGACACCGAGCGCCGTGCCGATGATGGAGGCCAGGATGGCCAGCTCGATGGTGACCGGGAGCGCGGACAGGATCAGTTCCGAGACCGCGTTGCCGCTCGTGACCGAGACGCCGAAGTTGCCCGACAGCACGCTGCCCAGCCACGAGAAGAACTGCACGGGCAACGGCTGGTCCAGGCCGTAGTAGGACCGCAGCGATTCGATCTGGGCGTCGGTGAGCGCGCCCCCCTCGATGCCGAACCGCGCGGTGATCTCGTCCCCGGGTATCACCCGGAGCACGAGGAAGATCACCAGCGCCACCCCGAACAGGGTCAGGACGGCGTCGAGCAGCCGGCGCAGCAGGTACCGGCCGGTCACGAGCCCAGATGTACCTGGCGCAGCGACTTCAGCGACCCCGTCGGCGTCGGGACGAAGTCGGTGAGCTCCGGCTGCAGGACCTGGTACTTGAAGCCGCTGTAGAGCCACACCCACGGCGAGGCGTCGAGCAGGGTCCGTGCGATCTCGCCGTAGATCTCGATCCGCTCGTCCTGGTCGGTGCTCGCCTTGCCGTCGGCGAAGAGCTGGTCGAGCTCGGGGGTGGTGAACTTGGCGACGTTCTGGAAGTTCCCGGTGGAGGTGAAGTACTTCGCGTAGGTGATCTGCGGGTCCACGCTGGAGCCGTTGGCCGACAGGGCCGAATCGAAGTCGGCGGCCAGCCAGCGATCGACGTACACGTTCGTCTCGAGCGGCACCAGCTGCAGGTCGACGCCGATCTCGGCGAGCTGGGCCTGCAGGCTCTGCGCGACGTTGATCGCGGCTTCGTTCTCGCCCTGGATGACGATGGTCTCGATGCTGAACCCGTCACCGACGCCGGCGTCGGTGAGCAGCTGCCGGGCGAGGTCGGGATCGGTCTGGTCACAGGGCAGGCCGTCGAAGACTCCGGTGTCGTACGGCGTGGCCAGCGGGCCGGTCGGCTCGCCCTCTCCGAACGCGGCCGCGTCGATGACCTGCTGACGGTCGATGCCGCAGGCGATGGCCTGCCGCACCTGCTTGTTGTCCAGCGGCGCCCGCTCGCTGTTCAGGAAGAGCGGGAAGTAGCCGAGCTCCGCGGTCCGCTCGACGGTGAGCTCGTCGTCGACCTGGTCCACGACGGCGGGATCACCGAGGATGCCGAGCTGGAACTGTCCCGCCCGCATGCCGGCCAAGATCGAGGACTCCTCGGGGACGACCCGGATCTCCACGCCCTCGACGAAGGGCCCGTCACCCCAGTAGTCCTGGTTGGCGCCGAGGACCAGCGTCTCGCCCTGCCGCCAGTCGTCGAAGACGAACGGACCGGTGCCGTTCGGCTCGGTGTCGACGCTGCCCGCCTCGAGGGCGGCTTCGGAGACGATCGCGGTGTTGACCGAGGTGAACGCCGATGGCAGGGTTCCGTCGGCTTCGGACAAATCCAGCGCGACCGTCTGCTCGTCGGGGGTCTGCACGTCGGCGATCGACAACAGGTTCGTCCGGACCACGGCCCCGGTCGCCTCGTCCAGGATCCGCTCGATCGAGGCCTTGACGTCGGCGGAGTCGAAGGTGTCCCCGTCGTGGAAGATGACGTCCTCGCGCAGCTGCATCGTGAGGGTCAGACCGTCCTCGCTGTACTCCCAGCTCTCGGCCAGACCGGGCTGCACGGTGAGATCGGGGTCGAGCTCGAACAGCGTGTCGTAGACCAGCTCCAGGGCCTCGATCGTCTGGAACGCCGTGGCGAGATGGGGATCCAGGTTGTCGATGTCGCCGCTCCGGGCGATGACGACAGTGCCGCCGTCGGCGGACTCGTCTGAGTCCTGCGTCGGTGGCGCGCACGCCGTCCCGAGCAGGGCCAGCGCGAGCATTCCGGACACTGTGCTGCGGCGGCGTACCCGCATGACCGGCTCCCTGGGGGCGGCGAGATTGGACTAGACCATTGCGCCGCCAGTGTGTCCTGGCCATGGTGGGGTGTCAAGATGCCGCGCAGCACGCGTCAGCGGGCTGCCGAGTGCATCCAGCGCGAGCCGGCGAAGGGGCAGGAATGGCCGAGCACGAGGAGCGGGTGCAGGCCCGAGTGCCCAAGTACTACCGCCTCAAGCAGGAGCTCCGACAGGAGATCGGCCAGCTGTCCCCGGGGATGGCCATTCCGACCGAGCGGGTCCTGAGCGCTCGCTTCGCGGTCTCCCGCACCACCGTCCGGCAGGCGCTGCACGAATTGGTGGTCGAGGGTCGGCTGCAGCGCTTCCAGGGCCGGGGCACGTTCGTGGCGCCCCCAAAGCTCACCCAGACGTTGCAGCTGACGTCGTACACCCAGGACATCGCGGCCAGCGGCCGGCGGCCGGCATCCCGGCTGCTGGACGCGACGATAGTGCCGGCTCCCAGCGAGGTCGCGCGGCAGCTGGAGCTGCCGGTAGAGGCACGGGTGCAGCGGCTGGAGCGGCTGCGGCTGGCCGACGACGAACCGATGGCTGTCGAAGCGGTCTACCTCGACGCCAAGCGCTTCGACGGTCTCGGCGACGCGATGCGGGGCAGTAGTTCGCTGTACGCCGTGCTGCGCGAGCGCTACGCCACGGTGCTCGTGCGCGCCGAGGAGACGATCGAGACGGTGCTCGCGTCGCCGTCGGAGGCAGGATTGCTGGAGACGGGCACCGGCCTGCCGTTGCTGCTGCTGACCCGGACGAGCTGGGACGAGCAGGGCCGCCCGGTGGAGTACGTGCGCTCGCTGTACCGCGGCGACCGCTACCGCTTCGTGGCCAACCTCAGTCGTCCTGCGTGACGCACGCCGCGACGGCGTTGTGCAGGCGCGCCCGCAACCGGTCCACACCCTTGGCTAGGTCGACCACCGGGTGCGTGGCGTTCGTGAGCAGGACGACGACGAGCCGCGCCTGCGGGTCACACCACAGGCTCGTCCCGGTAAACCCGGTGTGCCCGAAGGCGGTGTCGCCCAGCAACTCGCCGCTCGAGCGCGGAGCCCACAGTGAGGCGGCCGGTGGGAACAGCCCGGCATCGGCCCGGCTCAGTTCCTGACGCGTCGGCGGCTGGGTCGAGCCGAGGGCCCAGCCCAGGCCGCGCCGGGCGTTCCCTGGCGGGGACTGGTTGGAGCGGGCCAGCCGCACGACGGCCTCGGAGAGCACCCTCGTCCCCGCGTAGGTGCCGCCGTCGAGCCACAGCTGACCGAGCACACCCACGTCCCGGGCGTCGGCGAACAGACCGGCGTGCCCGCTGACGCCGTCGAGGGCGTAGTGGGCGTTCCCGTCGTTCACCTCGCCGGGATAGCAGCCGTGCCGCCAGCCGCCGAAGTCCAGGCCCGCCCAGTCGGTCATTCGGCGCTCGAAGGTGTTGCCGTCCTCGGTGGCGGCATACCGGTCAGGTTGCTCCGGCGGCAGGTAGGAGGTGCCAGTGAGCCCGAGCGGGGCGAAGATGAGGTCGGTGACGAGAGCGTCCAGCCGGTGGCCGGCGATGCGCTCGAGGGCGATGCCCAGGGTGATCATCCCCAGATCGCTGTACTCGAAGCGGGAGCCGGGCGAGTAGGTGATGCCGAGTTCGGCGATCTGGCGCAGGGCCGCGTCTCGGCCCTGGCCCTTCGCGTAGAGCGGCCGCCAGCCGGACAACCCGGAGGAGTGGGTCAGGAGACGGCGGATCGTGACGCCCGCGCCGGCCACCGGTCGCAGCTCCGGCAGGTGCCGTGTGATCTCCTCGTCCAAGGCGACCATGCCCTGGTCGACCAGGGCGAGAGTGACCGCGGTGGCTGCCAACGGTTTGGTCAACGAGGCCAGATCGAAGACGGTGTCCGGCCGCATCGGCCGGCGGGTCGGCGTGGTCTGGGCGTGCCCGAACGCCTCGTGTACCCGGACCTGACCGCCGTGGCGCACGAGCGCCACCACGCCGGGAAGCTGTCCGTCGTCGACGGCCTCTTGGAGCAACCGCCGGATGCGCTGGGTGGCGGTCTGCGCGTCGAATCCCATGCCTGCCCTCCTAAAGGTCTAGACCAATCGGTACGGTAGAGATCGGCGGTCCCTGCCGTCAATGTGACCTCGAGCCGCTCGCGAGGAGGCGACATGTCGGTCCGGCTGGCGACGGCCGAGGACGCGGCGGCGATCGCCGGGATCCACGTGCGGACCTGGCGGGCGGCGTACCGCGACATCCTGCCGCCCGCGACGCTCGCCGCCCTCGACGAGAGCCGGCGGGCGCAACTCTGGCGTTGTCGGGTCACTGCCCCCGACCCCCGCCATCGGGTGCTGGTCGCGGTCGACGGCGCCGGGGTGGTCGGCTTCCTGTACCTCGGGCCCACTGGTGATCCCGACGATGACGCGGACGCGGTGGGTCAGGTGCTCGCCCTGCACGTCGATCCCGACGCGGGTGGCCGCGGCATCGGGCGGGCCCTACTGCGCCGCGCCGTCGACGAGTTCACCCGCAGCGGGTACCGCACGGCGACGCTCTGGGTCGTCGAGGGCAACGTCGGCGCCCGGCGCTTCTACGAACGCGCCGGCTGGTCGACCGATGGTGCGAGCCGCCGGGAGCCGTTGGCCGCCGAGGGCGAGACCGGGGAACTGGTCACAGTTGTGCGCTATCGGGTGGGCCTGGTCCCCGGAGTCTGAGCGTCGAGGGGTCAGCCGATGACCAGCACGACGAGTTCGTCCGCGACATCGACGGTGAACTCCGGATGCCTCCCGCTGCCGACCGGCTCGTCCTGGGTGGAAGGTCGGTGAACGGCGACCGGCCGCGCCCGGTCCAACGTCACGGTGACCATGCTGGGGGCGACCTCGAGGTAGCGGCCGGCGTTCGTCTTGCGATCGCACTGGTACAGGTCGACCGTGCGCCACAGCGCGAGCAGGTGCTCCCCGGTCCGCCGCTGGAAGGCGAGCGCGCGCAGGTCGGGGCAGTCCGCCCGCACCGACGCGGCCAGCGGTTGGGCCTCGAACGTCAGGCCCGGGTCGGCGAACAGTGCGAGGAAGCGCCGCATCGCGTGGAACTGCGCCTTGGGCTGCCAGCTCGACGGGTCGAGCGCCAGGGTGCGGACATAGCCGAACTTGGCCTGCCGCATGGCCGGGCCGTCGTTGGCGTACGGCGGCTGGTTCTCCAGCATCTCGTAGGCGTAGGCGCCCTGATACCCGAGCAACAGGGCGTTCAGCGGCGCTTTGGGGGCGTAGCGGGCGGTCACCGACTCGGGGCAGGACTTGGCGCCGCCGGCGTACCGCTCGCCGTCCGGGTCGTCGGGACTCGTGTTCGCCCAGCCGTACTCGGTTACCGTGATCGGACGGTCCACGGCGTACATCACACGCACCGCGTCCAGGAACACCGTCGGCGGCCCGCCGTTGAACGAGTCCTGGTCCCCGGGATAGATGTGTACGTCGGCGCGGTCCGCCCAGCCCGACAGGTCACCGACCGCGCTCGCGTGTCCGGCCAGCGCCTCGGCGAAGACCGGCGTACGGCGGCGACCGGGTAGTCCGGGTAGTCCGGGTCGGCCGGGTCCGCCGGCGACCTGCGGGCGGGCCAGCGGGGGTCCCTGGACCGCGACGTGGTCGAACGCCGGACGCGAGCGCACTCCCTCGAACAGCGCTTGCTGGGCGATCCGGGTCAGCCGAGCCCAGTCCTCGGGAACCCGCTTCCCGCCGTTGGGCTCGTTGAGACCCGGCATCGCCTCGATCAGCCGCAGGTCGTAGACGTCCGGATTGCCTTCGATCTCGTCCAGATACGACGTCACGCGCCCGCGGGCGGCGTCGAGGCTGGTTACGTCGCCGATGACCAGGGTCGGCGCGCACAGCCGTACGCCGGCCGCCATCAGCCGTCGCAGCCCTTCTCGGGTCGCCCGGCGAGAACGGTTCGCGTCGCAGTACAGCTTCTGCCGGATCCGCCCGACGCCGAGTTGCAGCAGCAGGTCGACCGTGGGTTCGACGAACTGGTTGGTGTCCTGCGGATGTTGGAAGCCGAAGTGCACGTTCATCCCGAACGCGTCGTGGGCGTCCTGCGCCGGCCGCGTTGGCATCATGGCGTGACTGTAAGTCGACGCCCGCCGCTACTCGTGGCGGTGGTTGCGTTGCGGCGTACCGGTCGGATCGATCCAGGCCGGCGCGATGAACTCTGGTACGCCGTCGCGGGCTAGCCGGATCTCCCAGTCTCCCGATGCACGACGTCGTGGTGGTAGCTGCAGAGCAGGACACCGTTACCCAGGCTGGTCGGGCCGCTCTGGGCAACGGTCACGATGTGGTGTCCGTCGCACCAGGATGCGGGTCGATCGCAGCCCGGGAACGCGCAGCCGCGATCGCGCAGGATCAGAGCTCGCCGGAGGGCACCGCCGAAGAGCCGCTGCGCCCGGCCGACGTCGAGAACCGCACCCTCGGCCCCCGAGCACGGCCGGAATGAGCTGGCAGTCACAGGCCATGCGTCGGGCCTTCGCGGCAGACAGCGGCGCGCCGTCGGGAAGGCGCGTAATGCCTAGCCCCTCGGTGAGGGTGCGCAACGGGTTCGTGACCACTACCTGAGTAGGTTCGCCGCCGGACTCGGGTACGTCGCCGCTGCGCAGCCCGCGCCGGCAGAGCTCCACCAGGGCATCGGCCCGGCGCTGCCCCGCTGTCCGCTGGTCCGTGCCTGCGACGGTGCGCGGCAGCGGTGCGGCGAGGGGGTCCAACGCCGCCCGGACGATGGCTGCGGCCTCGTCGGTCAGCCGACTGCGCAGGTGCACGGTGCCGTGCCCGTCGGGGGTGAAGAACAACTCCCGTCGCCGGCGGGCCTGCTGCTCCTGCCGCTCGAGTGCTTCGGCGTCGCGTGCCTCGCCGATCTCCGGTGCGACGACGGTCAGGATGTGCGACCCCAGCCGGGTGAGCTGCTGGGCGTCGAATCGGTCGGCGTAGCCGACCAGCTCGCGCTCAGCACGTTGCCGGATGTCGGACGGTAGCTCGTCGGGCAGCTCACCAAGGGCACCGGGGATCACCACGGCCTGGGCGAGGGACACATCCCCGGCACCGAACGCTGCCCCGGTGACGGTTATCCCGCCGCGGATGGCCGTAGCCACGCCGACGAGAGTCCGTGCTTCGCGTGGCATGGCGTTCAGCACGTGCCTGAGCCAGGCAGCAGTAGACACCGCACCACGCCGGGTCCCGATCCCGCGGGCATCGATCTCTCCCACGAGCCCGACGAGCAAGGCCTGCGCCCTGGTCACTGCTGTCGCGCAGGCGGCCACGGCCGCAGAGAGCGCTTCGTCGCTCGGCACCCACGTCGGCACCTCCGCCGCCCGATCCAGGACGGCGGACAGCTCCGCCACCGCGGCGGTCACCGGGTCGTTCACCGGTGGATCGAGCACTGCTGTCATGCCTCGAAGCTAGAGCAACCCTCTGACAGTTCTGGGTGGTCAGAACCGTTGCGGCCGAACAACTTTCAGTTATCGATCGTCACCCGGAGAGTGCCGAGGCGGCTTCGAGCACAGCAGGGGACAGCCGCTCACCCAGAGAGCGCCCGAGGCGGTCCGACGGGCCGGACACCGACACGGCGGCGACGACCGCCCCCTCACAAAGGACCGGCGCGGACACCGAGGACACCCCCTTCTCGCGTTCCTCGATGCTGGCCGCCCATCCACGCTTACGCACCACGGCGAGCGTCCGATCGGTGAAGACCGCGCCGGCCGGCGCCGCTTTCCGCCAGGCGGCGAGCACCTGCGCGGCCGAGCCGGCGGTCAAGGACAACCGGGCCCCGACCGGCACTGTGTCGCGCAGCCCGCTGGCACGATCGACTGCGGCCACGCAGACCCGCCAGCGTCCTTCGCGGCGGTACAGCTGGGCACTCTCGCCGGTGGTCGTGGACAGCTGCTCCAGGACCGCCGGAGCGCGGGCCAGCAGCGGATCCGCCCCGGCCAGTGCAGCCAGGGCCGGGCCCGCGGTCCAGCGCCCCTCGTCACGGGCGAGCAGGCCGTGCACCTCCAAGGCCACGGCGATGCGGTGGGCGGTTGCCCGAGGCAGGGCTGTACCCGCCACGAGATCGGCCAGGCTGACGGGTCGGGCCACAGCCAACTGCAACACGGCCACTGCTTTGTCCAAGACCGCGATGCCGCTAGTCTGTCCCATAGTTCGATACTACTGTCTCACCTGATGGGATCACTCCTCATGGGCTCCACACTCGCGGAGAAGGTCTGGGAGTCGCACCTGGTGCGTCGGCAGGAGGGGGAGCCCGACCTCGTCTACGTGGACCTGCACCTCGTGCACGAGGTGACCAGCCCACAGGCGTTCGACGGCCTCCGGC
>JACCSC010000288.1 GCA_013813215.1 Geodermatophilaceae bacterium
GCGTTGGAAGCCCGGCCGCGATCCGGATCCCGGACCGGCCTGAACGCCGACCTGCACGCCAACTGAGGAGCGCGGTTACCGTCGGGTGATGCGGCTGGTGGGCATGGTGCTGGTCGGGCTGACCGCCTCGGTGCTGTCCGGGTGTTCGGACACCGGCCCAGCAGAGACCGTCTGCACACCGCGCGGTACGGAGTACCGGATCAGTTCCGAGCAGGCCGCGCACGCGGCGACGATCGCCGCCGTCGGCCGCAGCCGCGGGTTGCCGGAGCGGGCGGTCACGATCGCGCTGGCCACCGCGCTGCAGGAGTCCGGGCTGCGCAACCTGGCCTACGGCGACCGCGACAGCCTCGGCCTGTTCCAGCAGCGACCTAGCCAGGGCTGGGGTACGCCGGACCAGGTGACCGAACCCCGGTACGCCGCCGCCGCCTTCTACGCCGCGCTGACCGGAGTACCCGACTGGGAGGGCCAGCGGCTGACCGAGGCGGCGCAGGCGGTGCAGCGCAGCGCGTTCCCCGAGGCATACCAGCAGTGGGAGCCGCAGGCCGAGGCGCTGACCGCGGCCCTGGGCGACCAGCCTGCCGGCCTGTCCTGCGCAGCGGCGGAGCCGCCCACCACGCCGCAGGCCGAGCGGCAGGACACGCTGGCGCAGCTGGTCGAGATCGACTTCGCCGTCGCACCGAGCGCGACCGGGCCGGACCTGTTGCGCTGGCCGGCCGCTGAACAGGGCTGGCCGCTGGCCCACTGGCTCGTGGCGCACGCCGCGCAGTTCGGGATCACCGATGTCTCGTTTGACGGACGGCGGTGGTCCGGATCGGACGGGTGGGGCAGCGATACCGCGGCCACGGACTCCGAGGTGACCGCACGCGTGGCCGCGGCACAGGATGGGTAGGACCCCGGCAACGACCGTCATCGCGAAGGAGCGGGCTTGACCGACGACACGCCACCAAGGACCCGAGTGCAGCTGTCGGTCAACGGGCAGTCCCGTGACCTCGAGCTGGACAACCGGACCACGCTGCTCGACGCCTTGCGCGAGCACCTCGGCCTCATCGGCAGCAAGAAGGGCTGCGACCACGGCCAGTGCGGTGCCTGCACCGTGCTGCTCGACGGGCGGCGGACCAACGCCTGCCTGGTACTCGCGGTGACCTGTGCCGGCCGGGAGGTGGCCACGATCGAAGGCTTGGCCGGACCGGACGGCCTGCATCCCGTGCAGCAGGCGTTCGTGGAGCACGACGGCTTCCAGTGCGGCTACTGCACGCCGGGTCAGATCATGTCCGCGGTCGGCATGCTCGAGGAGTTCGAGCGAGGCTGGCCCAGCGCGGTGACCGGGGAGGTCCAGCCCGCAGGGTTGACCGCACCGGAGATCCGCGAGCGGATGAGCGGCAACCTGTGCCGGTGCGGTGCCTACGTCGGCATCCTCGCCGCGCTCACCGACGTCGCGAGCCGATCGTGAAGCCGTTCCGCTACGCCCGGCCCGGTGGCGTGGCCGAGGCCGTCCGGTCCGGGGCGGAGCAGCCGGGTTCCCGATTCTTGGCCGGCGGCACCAATCTGGTCGACCTGATGAAGCTCGGTGTCGAGCGGCCCGACCTCGTCGTCGACGTCGGCGGCCTCGGTCTGGACGAGATCGTCGTGGACTCCGGCGGGGGCTTGCGGATCGGGGCCAACGTCCGCAACAGCGACCTCGCCGTCCACCCTGCGGTACGGCGGGAGCTGCCGATGCTGTCCCAGGCCCTGCTCTCCGGGGCCTCGGGTCAGCTGCGCAACCAGGCCACGGCCGCCGGAAACCTGTTGCAGCGCACCAGGTGTGTCTACTTCCAGGACGTCAGCAAGCCATGCAACAAGCGGGAGCCAGGTAGCGGCTGCCCGGCGCGCCAGGGAGACCATCGCAACCTGGCCGTGCTCGGCGGCTCGGCGGCGTGCATCGCCACGCACCCCTCGGACTTCGCGGTGGCGCTGGCCGCCGCCGACGCGGAGGTGGCCGTCACCGGCCCCGCCGGCGAGCGGACCCTGCGGCTCGACGAGCTGTACCTGCTGCCCGGGGAGCACCCCGAACGCGAGACCAGCTTGGCGCCAGGGGATCTGATCACGGCGATCGTCGTACCTCCGCTGCCGTTCGGGACGACGTCGGCGTACCGGAAGGTTCGCGACCGGGCGTCGTACGCCTTCGCCGTCGCCTCCGTCGCGGCGGCCATCGACGTGACCGACGGCGTCGTTCGTGACGTCCGGATCGCCCTCGGGGCCGTCGCCCCGAAACCCTGGCGCGCCCACCGGGCCGAGGACGCGCTGCGCGGACTCGAACCCACGGCCAGCGCCTTCCGCGCCGCCGTCGAGGCTGAACTATCCGTGGCAGAACCGTTGCCGGACAACGCTTTCAAGCTTCCTCTGACCGCGAACGTCGTGGTCTCCGTGCTCAGCGACCTGACCGGAGCCAGCCGATGACTGCGATCACGACCCGGGCCGTCGGCAGCTCGCCGACCCGGATCGAAGGCACGGCCAAGGTCACCGGCGCCGCGCGGTACTCCACCGAGCAGGATCACCTCGGCGACGTGGCCTACCTCTGGCCGGTCCCCGCCACCATCGCCAAGGGTCGGGTCGAGGCGGTCGACAGCGACGCCGTGGCCGGGCTGCCGGGCGTGCTCGCGGTCCTCACCCCGGACAACGCACCGCGGCTGGAGACACCGGACGACGCCGAACTGGCCGTCCTGCAGGACCACGAGGTCTCCTACCGCGGCCAGTTCGTGGCCGCAGTGGTCGCGACCAGCCTGGAGACCGCGCGGGAGGCGGCGGCGAGCCTGCACATCACGTACGCCGAGGTGCCGCACGACAGCGAGCTGACCGAGAACCACCCGAAGCTGTCCAAGCCGGAGAAGGTCAACCCCGCCTTCCCCACCGACACCGAGGACGGTGACGTCGACGCGGCGCTGGCCGCGGCGGCCGTCACGGTGGACGCGACCTACCGCACTCCGCCCGTGCACAACAATCCGATGGAACCGCACGCCAGCCTCGCGGTGTGGCTCGGCCACGAGCTGACGCTGTACGACTCGCTGCAGGGTGCGTTCGCCGCCCAGCAGGCGCTGGCCAAGCTCTTCGCCCTGCCACCGGCGTCCGTGCACGTCATCAACGAGCACGTCGGGGGCGGCTTCGGCAGCAAGGGCACGGTCCGGCTCGGAGCAGTGCTGGCCGCGATGGCCGCACGGGAGGTGGGCCGGCCGGTCAAGGTCGTGCTGGGCCGCCAGCACATGTTCACCGTCGTGGGCTATCGGACCCCGACGATCCAGCGGGTCCGGCTCGGCGCGGACGCCGACGGCCAGCTCACCGCGATCGAGCATGCCGCGATCGAGCAGACCTCGACCGTGCTGGAGTTCGCCGAGCAGACCACCGTGGCCACCCGGATCATGTACGCCGCGGGCAGTCGCCGGACCTCGCACCGGCTGGCCGCGCTCGACGTGCCGACCCCGCGGTGGATGCGGGCACCGGGCGAATGCCCAGGGATGTTCGCGCTGGAGTCGGCGATGGACGAGCTGGCCGTCGCGACCGGCGTGGACCCGGTGGAGATCCGCATCCGCAACGAACCGGACGTCGAGCCGGAGAGCGGCAAGCCGTTCAGCAGCCGCAACCTGGTCGCCTGCCTACGCGAGGGGGCCGAGCGCTTCGGCTGGGCCGCACGGGATCCGCGACCGGGCGTGCGTCGGGACGGCCGCTGGCTGGTCGGGACCGGGGTGGCCGCGTCGACGTACCCGTCCTACGTCGGGCCGTCGACGGCCAGTGCCGCGGCCGAGCCAGGTGGCGGTTTCGTCGTCCGGATCAGCGCGGCCGACATCGGCACCGGGGCGCGCACCGTGCTGACCCAGATCGCCGCCGACGCCCTGCGGGTGCGGGTCGAGGAGGTGCGGGTCGAGATCGGCGACAGCAGTTTCGGGCAGGCCGCCCTGGCCGGCGGGTCCATGGGCACCGCGTCGTGGGGTTGGGCGGTGACCCGGGCCGGTGAGCGGCTGCGCGCGGCGCTGGACGAGCACGGAGGCGATGGCCGGCTGGAGGTGCACGTCGACACCGCCGAGGAGGTCAAGGCGCGCACCGGTTTCGCCTACCACGCCTTCGGGGCGCAGTACGCCGAGGCGCGGGTCGACCTGGACACCGGCGAGGTCCGGGTGCCCCGGCTGCTGGGGGTCTTCGGCGTCGGGCGGATCGTCAACCCCAGGACGGCACGGTCCCAGCTCATCGGCGGGATGACCATGGGGCTGTCCATGGCGCTGCACGAAGAAGGGGTGCTGGACCCAGCGTTCGGTGACTACGTCAACCACGACTTCGCCGGCTACCACGTCGCGGCGGCCGCCGACGTGGCCGACATCGACGCGGTGTGGGTGGACGAGCAGGACGAGCACGTGAATCCGTTGGGCGTCAAGGGCATCGGGGAGATCGGGATCGTGGGCACGGCGGCGGCGGTGGCGAATGCGGTGTTCCACGCGACCGGCGTACGGGTCCGTGATCTGCCGATCCGCCTCGACAAGCTGCTCGGCGGGCTGCCAGGCTGACCTCCCGCGAGGAGGTTGGACGTGACCGAGTCGACCCGTGGCGTGATCGCCACCGAGATCCCCAGCCGGTTCCTGCCCGGTGTCCCGTACGCCGACCTCCCCGAGCCGTTGCCGATGAAACGGGTGCTCGGCCCGAGCGTGCTCCTGCTGGCCGGTTCGATCGGCTCCGGTGAGTACGTCCTGTGGCCCTACATCACCTCCCAGGTCGGGCTCGCCCTGGTCTGGCTCGTCGTGATCGGGGTGGGCACGCAGTACTTCCTGAACATGGAGATCGAGCGCTACACGTTGGCCACCGGCGAGACCGCGGTGACCGGCTTCACCCGGCTCTGGAAGCCGTGGGGCGGCCTGTTCATCGTCATGACGGTCGTGCCGTGGGCCTGGCCCGGCTGGGCCACGGGCGGCACGACGACACTCAGTTTCGTGCTCGGCTTCGGCGAGGACGCCATCCCGTACGTCACGATCGGTGTCCTGTTCCTGATCGGCGCGGTCCTGACCCTCGCCCCCGTCGTCTACCGGACGGTGGAGAAGATCCAGTTCTTCCTCGTCGGCCTGATCGTCGTGTTCCTCCTGTACGCCGCAGTCGCGCTGCTGGGCGACGGGTGGATCGACCTCGGTCGAGGGTTCGTGGAGGTGCAGGAGATCCCGGACGCGGTGGCCGCAATCCCCGCCGCGACCCTGCTCGGCGCTATCGCGTTCGCCGGCGCGGGTGGTGCGCTGAACCTGGTGCAGTCCAACTGGGTGCGCGACAAGGGACTGGGCATGGGCGCGCGGCTGCCGAAGGTGGTCTCGCCGTTCACCGGCGAGGAGTCCGCCGCGGCAGCCACCGGCTACTTCTTCCGCCGGGACGCGGCCAACATGACGCGCTGGCGGGGGTGGTGGAAGGTCGCCGACCGCGAGCAATTCCTCACCTTCTTCGTCATCGGCGCCTTCGCGCTGCTCGTGCTGATGACGCTCACGTTCGTGACTGTCGGCACCGGCGCGGAGGAGGAGAGTTTCGACTTCATCCGGCTGGAGGGGGAAAGCCTCAAGGAGACCGGCGGTGCGTGGCTGGGGACGACGTTCTGGCTCATCGGCACCGTCGTGCTGTACTCGACGAACATCGCGGTACTGGACATGGTCGGCCGGGTCACCGCGGACGTCCTCAAGACCGGGCCGCTGCGGGAGAGCCAGACCTGGAGCGAGAGCAGGATCTACTTCGTCGTGGTCTGGGCGGAGATCGCCTTCGGCTCCATCATCCTGCTCGCCGGCGTCACCCAGCCGCTGATCCTGCTGATCATCGCCTCGTCGCTGAACGGCATCGTGATGTTCGTCTACAGCGGGCTGCTGATCAAGCTGAACCGTTTCGTGCTGCCACGCGAGATCGGCCTCGGCGGCGGCCGGCTGGTGATGATCTGGTGGGCGGTGCTGTTCTACGGCGGCTTCTCGCTCTTCACCGTCTACGACCAGATCATCGGCCTGTTCAACTAGCGCTGGGCACCGCGCCCTCGGCCGCGTCCAGCGTCACGTGCAGTTCGGTCGCGAACTCGATCGGCGCCTCGATGTGCGGGCTGTGGCCCACACCGGGCAGCACGACCTCGCGGTAGCGGCCGCCGGCCGCGGCGTACCGGTCGAGGACGAAACGGGTCTGGGCGAGCATCGGCTGTGGCGCGTGCGTTTCCGGTCCCGGCCAGCCGGGGACGACGCCGAGCTTGCCCAGCGTGGCCAGGTCGAACATCGACTGGTCACCGACGATCTGGTCCTGGTCGCCACGCAGCCAGAGGATCAGTGGCTTGGGCTCGACGTCCACGATGCCGGTGAGGTCGCAGACCGTCGGCGCCATCGTGTTGAGCACTCCGGACGTGCCCGGCGCGGCCCCCGGCCAGGCGTCGCTCGGGCGCATGTCACCGGGGTAGTTGTGCGTTCCGGTGTGGGTGGTCAGCATCGAGGCCACGTACATGTCCTCGTGTTCGTCGTGGAAGCCAGGAGCGACGTAGAACGCACGGAACACGTTGCGTGGACTGGCTTGGCTGTCCGTGCTGGTGTCACCGGCGGCGAGCAGGCTGACGAACTCGGGGTTCGCCCCACCGGCTCCCGAGGGGGCGCCGTCCGCGCTGATCAGGGCCCCACCGGGGCCCGTCGTCCCACCGAAGCCGTACGGCGAGACCGGGGCGACGAGCGTGACCGAGCGGACCGACTCGGGCCGCTCGAGCAGCATCCGCAGAACGACGCCGCCGCCCATGCTCCAGCCGACGAGGTGCGCGGCCTCGACCTGCAGGCCATCCAGCGCGCCGAGCACGTCGTCGGCGAAATCGCGCAGCCCGCGGGTCGCGTCCACCGGTTGGACCCCGCTCTGTCCGAAGCCGCGCAGGTCGACCGCCAGCGGGCGGTATCGCCCGGGCAGAGCCAGCATCTGCTGCTGCCAGAACAGCGCCGAGCTGACGTTGCCGTGGACGAAGACGACCGGCACCCCGTCGGCGGCCTCGGTACCGAGCACGTTGACAGTCAGGCGCCGCGTCCGCACCTGCTGCGCCGTCACGCCGGGGAGCAACACCCGTTCATGATCGCCGAGGTGCGGCCGTGAGGCGAGTCGAGGCTGCGTGCACCCGCTCGTCGGTCGCGGTCAAGGCGACCCGCACGTGTCGCTGCCCGGCCGGGCCGTAGAAGGAGCCGGGCGCGACCAGGATGCCCAGTTCGGCGAGCCCGGCCACCGTCTGCCCGCAGTCCTCGTCTCGGGTCACCCACAGGTAGAGCCCGGCCTCGGAATGCTCGATCCGGGCTCCGGCGGCGGCCAGCGCCGCGCGGAGCGCCGTTCGACGGGCGGCGTACCGGTCCCGCTGCAGGTCGGCATGCCCGTCGTCGTCGAGCGCGGCGGCCATCGCGGCCTGCACCGGCGCGGGCACGATCATGCCTGCGTGCCGCCGGACCTCCAGTAGCCGACCGATCAGCGTCGCGTCGCCGGCCACCAATCCGGCCCGGTAGCCGGCCAGGTTACTGCGCTTGGACAGCGAGTGCACCGCCAGCAGGTTGTCATGACGGCCGCCACTGACGTCCTCGTGCAGCACCGACATCGGTGTGCGGTCCCAGCCGAGTTCCAGGTAGCACTCGTCGCTGGCGACGACGACGTCACGTTCCCTTGCCCAGGCGACGATCTTGCGTAGGTGCTCCGGCGGCAGCACCCGACCGGTCGGGTTGGCCGGTGAGTTGATCCACACCAGCGCGATCCGCCGCGGCCCGAGCGCGGTCAGCGAATCCGCTGCGAGCACCTGGGTGCCGGCCAGCCGGGCTCCGACCTCGTATGTGGGGTAGGCCAGTTCCGGCACCACGACGACGTCGCCCGCCCCGAGCCCGAGCAGCTGGGGCAGCCAGGCGATGAACTCCTTGGAGCCGATGGTCGGCAGCACAGCGTCGGGCGACAACCCGGAGGCTCCGTGCCGGCGGGCCAGCCAGTCCACTGCCGCCTGGCGCAGAGCGGGGGTGCCGTGGGTCTGCGGGTAACCGGGGCTGTCGGCCGCGGCGCGCAGCGCCTCCTGGACGACCGCGGGGACCGGATCGACCGGCGTACCCATCGACAGGTCGACCAGCCCGTCGGGGTGGGCCGAGGCCCGGCTGCGGTACTCCGCCAGGGTGTCCCAGGGATAGGTGGGGAGCCTCAGTGCTCGTTCACCTGCGGTGGCAGCGCCTCGACGATCGGGTGATCCTTGTCGATCTTGCCCAGCTTGGCCGCGCCACCGGGCGAGCCGAGGTCTTCGAAGAAGTCGACGTTGACGCTGTAGTACTGCTTCCACTTCTCGGGCGTGTCGTCCTCGTAGTAGATCGCCTCGACCGGGCAGACCGGCTCGCAGGCACCGCAGTCGACGCACTCGTCGGGGTGGATGTACATCATCCGACCACCCTCGTAGATGCAGTCGACGGGACACTCCTCGATGCAGCTCTTGTCGAGCACGTCCACGCAGGGCTCAGCGATCACGTAGGTCACAGCGGATCTCCTGCTCCTCACTCACGTTCCGGTCGCAGTCGGGTGGTTCCCCGCCCGACGCCTCCCAGTATGTCCCGTCGGCGCCTCGCCCCGGCAATCGGGCCGGGCCCGGCCGGCTGGATTCTGCGCGCCACACTGGATCCGTGCCCACGGATCCGTTCCCCCTGCTCGGGCACCG
>JACCSC010000322.1 GCA_013813215.1 Geodermatophilaceae bacterium
GGCCCGAGGTCGGCGGCCAGCACCGCGACGCCGTCCCGCCCCATGACCGCGTACAGGGCCTCCGAGAGCCGGGTCAGGTCCCGACGGTCGGGTACGACGAGCAGCGCGCCACGGCCCCCGGCCGCGCAGGCCTGGGCCGCCTCGGCCAGCCGAACCGGCCAGTCCTCCCCCGGCAGTGCGGTCCAGACCGCCCGGGGCGAGCGACCCTCCCGGACGGCGGTGAGGTACGCCGGACCGGTCGGGTAGGCGGCCCACCCGTCCGGCGGCGGCGCGGTGGGCGGGGCCGGGGATCCGGAGCCGGGATCGCCCTCGACGCGGGCGTGCCGCGGCGGAATGGCCAGCCGCAGGACATCGGACCGTACGCCGCCCCAGTGGTCGGCCACGGCCCGGGCCAACCGCGCCACATCGGGGCTGAGCACGACCTCCGGCGAGGTCACCCGCTCGACAAAGGCGAGCCGGCCTTCGTGGTCGCTGACCGGTCGCCGGTCGAGCACGAAGCCGTCCACCAGGCGGCCGGCGAAGCGGACGCGGACGCGGACGCCGGGCCGGGCCGCGGCCGACAGGGACTCCGGGACGAGGTAGTCGAAGGGCCGGTCGAGATGGGCCAGCGGCACGTCGACGATCAGCCGGGCGACCGGGTCGGACTCAGCCGGCTGCTGCAGCGCCACCGTGGGCGCGGGTCAGGCCCCCGCGGCGGTTCGCAACGCCTCGGCCCGGTCGGTGCGCTCCCAGGTGAAGCCGTCCCCCTCGCGGCCGAAGTGCCCGTACGCCGAGGTCGCCGCGTAGATCGGGCGGAGCAGGTCCAGGTCACGGATGATCGCGCCCGGCCGCAGGTCGAACACCTCGGAGATCGCCTTGCTGATCGAGTCCAGCGGGAGGGTCTCGGTGCCGAAGCAGTCGACGAACAGGCCCACCGGCTCGGCCTTGCCGATCGCGTAGGCCACCTGCGCCTCGCAGGTCGTGGCCAGCCCGGCCGCGACGACGTTCTTTGCCACCCACCTCATCGCGTACGCCGCCGAGCGATCGACCTTCGACGGGTCCTTGCCGGAGAACGCCCCGCCGCCGTGGCGGGCCATCCCGCCGTACGTGTCGACGATGATCTTGCGGCCGGTCAGCCCCGCGTCGCCCATCGGGCCGCCGATGACGAACTTGCCGGTGGGGTTCACCAGCAGCCGGTAGTTCTCGGTGTCCAGGTCGAGGCCGACGAGTTCCGGCTCGACGACGTGTTCGCGGATGTCCGGGGCGAGCAGCGTCTCGAGGTCGATGTCCTCGGCGTGCTGGGTGCTGACGACCACCGTGTCCAGCCGCACCGGCTTGCCGTCGAGGTACTCGATGGTGACCTGGGTCTTGCCGTCCGGACGCAGGTAGGGCACGGTGCCGGACTTGCGCACAGCGGTCAACCGACGCGCCAGCCGATGGGCCAACGCGATGGGCAGCGGCATCAGTTCCGGGGTCTCGTCGCAGGCGTAGCCGAACATCAGTCCCTGGTCGCCGGCCCCCTGCCGGGCGATGGCGTCCTCGCCCGAGTCGCCGCCGGTACGGGCCTCGTGGGAGGTGTCGACACCCTGGGCGATGTCCGGGGACTGCGAGCCGATCGAGACGCTGACGCCGCAGGAGTGGCCGTCGAAGCCCTTGTCCGAGGAGTCGTACCCGATCTCGAGCACCTTCTTGCGCACGATCTTGGCGATGTCGACGTACGTCCCCGTGGTCACCTCACCGGCGACGTGCACCTGGCCGGTGGTGATCATGGTCTCGACGGCGACTCGGCTGTGCGGGTCGTCGGTGAGCATCGCGTCCAGGATGGAGTCGCTGATCGCGTCGGCGATCTTGTCCGGATGGCCCTCGGTGACCGACTCCGAGGTGAACAGACGTCTGGACACGCGATACCGACCTCTCTTGGGTGACCCTGCATGCTGACTCCCCGCGCGGCGAGTCTAGCCAGCGGCTGAGCGGCGCAGGGTCGCAATCGCGTCCCACACCGCGGCGGCCACGGCGGCCTTGCGGGCCTGCCGGACCTCGGTCGACGAGCCGTCCGCGCCGAGGATCACCACCTCGTTCGTCGGGGCCTCGAACGCCCGCCCCTCGCCGACCGCGTTGACGACCAGCAGGTTGCAGCCCTTGCGGGCGAGCTTGGCCCGCGCGTGGCTGAGGACGTCGCCGCCGGCGTCACCGGTCTCCGCGGCGAACCCGACGACGACTTGACCGGTACGCCGACGCGCGACCAGTTCGCGCAGGATGTCGGCGGTGACCTCCAGCTCCACCGGCGCCGGCTGGTCACCAGCCTTCTTGATCTTGTGCCCCGACTGCTCCCGCGGCCGGAAGTCCGCCACGGCGGCGGCCATGACGACCACGTCGGCGTCCTCGGCCGCGACGAGCACGGCGTCGTACATCCCCTGCGCGGTGGCGGCACGCTCGACGCGGACGCCGGCCGGGACCGGGAGGTCGACGTTCGCCGCGACCAGGTTGACGGTCGCGCCGCGGGCTGCGGCGACCGCGGCCAGCGCCCAGGCCTGCCGGCCGCTGGAGCGATTCCCGAGGAACCGGACCGGGTCCAACGGCTCGCGGGTTCCGCCGCCGCTGATCAGGACCCGCGCGCCGACGAGATCTCGCGGCAGGGCGTCGGCACGGGACAGGAGCAGGCGGGCCAGCTCGGCGATCTCGGCCGGCTCGGGCAGCCGGCCCGGCCCGCTGTCCACGCCGGTCAGCCGGCCGCTGGCCGGGTCGATCACGATGCCGCCGCGCCGCCGCAGGATGGCCACGTTGTCCTGCGTGGCCGGGTGTTCCCACATCTCGGTGTGCATGGCGGGGGCGAACAGCACCGGACACCGCGCGGTCAGCAGCGTCGCGGTCAGCAGATCGTCGGCCCGGCCGGCGACCGCACGGGCGAGCAGGTCGGCGGTGGCGGGTACGACGACCACGAGGTCGGCTTCCTGGCCGATCCGCACGTGCGGCACCTCGTGCACGTCGTGGAACACATCGGTGGCGACGGGGTTGCCAGACAGCGCTGCCCAGGTGGGTGCCCCGACGAACTTCAGCGCCGAGGCGGTGGGGACCACCCGCACCGATGCGCCGCTCTCGGCGAAGCGGCGCAGCAGCTCGCATGCCTTGTAGGCGGCAATGCCGCCGCAGACCCCGAGGACGATCCGGGGCCGACCTTGCGCGTCAGGGCTCATGAGTCACCGCCACGCGCTTCGCGCTCGCGGGGCCTCATTCGATACCCATTGATGAGCTCGCTGCGCTCGCTCATGCAGGGATCAGGTGACGGC
>JACCSC010000332.1 GCA_013813215.1 Geodermatophilaceae bacterium
ATGTCCTCGGAAATGGCGGCGCTGGTCGAGGCGTTCGGCTACGGCTGGGACGACCTCCAGTGGCTCAGCCTGAACGCGATGAAGTCGGCGTTCATCCCGTTCGACGAGCGGCTGGAGCTGATCAACACCGTGATCAAGCCCGGCTACGCGACGCTCAAGGCCTGAGGCGGGGTCGCGGCTGGAGTCACTCGATCGCCGCAACGACACTGCGCTTGCTGCGGACGACCCCGAGGTGGCCGTCAGTCCCGGTCAGACGCTGTTCACCAGGGTGCCGTGGGGGAGACGGTGCCGTGGCGTGGCCGGTCAGCGGCCGATGGCACCGTCGATCTGTTCGCGGAGGATGTCGGCATGGCCCGCGTGCCGCCCGGTTTCCTCGATCATGTGCGCCAGGACCCACCGCATCGACGGCGCCGAGCGCCGCCGCGGGGCCCGGGGGCGGGTCGGGTCAGGTCCGTGCAGGCCTCGATGACCTGGTTCGCTCGCCGGACGGCCTCCCGGTAGTCGGCGAGCAGACCGTCGGCCGTCTCGTCGGGGCCCGGGCGCAGGGTGGCGTCCCAGTCCTCGACGTCCTCGCCCAGGAAGTAGAACCGCTCGACGCAGGCCAGGTGCTTGACCAGCCCCAGCAGGCTGGTGCCCGAGGGCACTCCCGCGGTCCGGACCTGCGGGTCGGGCACACCCTCGGCCTTGGCTGCGATTGCGCAGCGGAGGTAGTCGAGGAAGCCCTGCAAGGTGGCCTTCTCCTCAGCGCCGGTTTGCGGGGGTCCGGTGTCTGTCTTGTTGGGCATCGTGTCGTTCCGTTCCGGGGCGGTCAGCCGGTGGCCCGGCTGAGGACGAGGACGTGGTCGGCCTGCGTGCTTCGGGTACTGCCCAACGGCGCACGTTTCATGCCGAACCGGCAAGAACTCCGGTCACGGGCGACCTGGGCCGGGCCGCGGCAGAGCCCTAGCCCGCGCGGTGGACGCGGGCTTCCCAGGGCTCGAGGTGAGCAGGGTCAGCGCCGGGCCCGCCGGTGACGAACAGCGGCTCGCCGCCCACCGTCAGGTCGAGGTCCACCGGGGACGACGACAGATTCGCCACGACGGTGAGCACCACGTCGTCCAGCCGGCGGGTGAAGGTGTACACCGTCGGGTGGTCCGGCAGCAGCATGGTGAAGTCGCCCAGCGCGACCACCGGCTCCGAGTGGCGCAGCGCGATCAGCCGTCGGTAGTGGTGCCACACCGAGTCGGGATCGGCCATCGCCGCCTCGGCATTCACCTCGACGTAGTTCGGGTTCACGGCCAGCCACGGCGAACCGGTGGTGAAGCCGGCGTGCGGATCGGCCGACCACTGCATCGGCGTACGAGCGTTGTCCCGACTGACTCCTCGCAAAATCTCCAGCACGTCGTCCGGCGCCTGACCCACCCCGACGGCGTGGGCGAAGTGGTTCAGCGACTCGATGTCGCGATAGTCCTCGATCGACCCGAACGGCGCATTGGTCATCCCGATCTCGTCGCCCTGGTAGACGTACGGCGTACCGCGGTGCAGGTGCACGACAGTGGCCAGCGCGCACGCCGACGCCACCCGCCACCGCGGGTCGTCGGACCCGAAGCGCGACACCGGACGCGGCTGGTCGTGGTTGGACAGGTAGAGCGAGTTCCACCCGATCTCGGCCAGCCCCACCTGCCAGCGACCGATGGACGCTTTGAGGGCGCTGAAGCTCGCCGGGGTACCGCCCCACTTGTCCGGCCCCATCGTGACGTGCTCGAACTGGAACACCATGTCCACCTGGGCGCGCGCCGGGTCGGTGAACAGCACCGCCTCCTCGACCGTGACTCCGGGCATCTCGCCCACGTTGAGCAGAGTCGAAGCACGACCGGCGAACACCGACCGGTGCATCTCCTGCAGGAACTCGTGGATCCGCGGCCCGCACACCACCCCGTCCCAGGGGTCACCCAGCGGCCCACCGGCAATGAGCGGCCCGTCCGGCAGCCCCGGCACCTTGGAGATCAGGTTGATGACGTCCATCCGGAAGCCGTCGACGCCACGGTCCAGCCACCAGTTCATCATCGAGTAGATCGCCTGCCGGACCTCCGGGTTCTCCCAGTTGAGGTCGGGCTGCCTGCGGCTGAACAGGTGCAGGAAGTACTCACCGCTCGCTTCGTCCAGTTCCCAGGCTGACCCCGAGAACGCCGACTGCCAGTTGTTCGGCGGCCGGCCGTCACGCGCCGGCCGCCACCAGTACCAGTCCCGCTTCGGCGACGTGGTCGACGAACGCGACTCCACGAACCACGGGTGCTCGTCGGAGGTGTGGTTGACGACCAGGTCGAGGATGACCCGGATTCCGTGGTCGTGCGCCCGGCGCAGCAGCTCGTCCAGATCGGCCAGCGTCCCGAACGTCGGGTCGACGTCCTGGTAGTCGCTGACGTCGTAGCCGTTGTCGTCCTGCGGCGAGGGGAAGAACGGCGAGAGCCACAGGACATCGATGCCCAGGGCGGCCAGGTAGTCCAGCTTGCCGAGAACGCCCCGCAGGTCACCGATGCCGTCGCCGTCGGAGTCGGCGAAGCTGCGCGGGTACACCTGGTACACCACCGCGGACGTCCACCACGGCGCGGGCCCGGGCTGAGAGTTCAGTCGTGCCACCGCAGGCACGTGACGATCTCGGAGACCACCGCT
>JACCSC010000341.1 GCA_013813215.1 Geodermatophilaceae bacterium
GGCCCGAGGCCGCCGAGCTGGACATCGACGTCGTCCGGCACGGCCAGAGCGGGCCGGGCACGCGGTGGGCCGGGCACGTCGTGCCGGGTGACCGGTTGGGCCTGCTGGACCAGTCGACGACGTACGCGCCACCGGCGGGGACGCCGTGGCAGCTGCTGCTGGCCGACGAGTCGGCGCTGCCGGCTCTGGGCTCGATCGTGGAGGGGCTGCCGGGCGGAACGCCGGCCATCGCGTACGCCGAGGTACCGACCGCCGACGACGTGCAGGAGCTGACGAGCGCCGCGGCCCTCACGGTGCACTGGCTGGCCCGCCAACCAGGAGACGCGGTCGGGATCGCGCTGCTCGCGGCGCTCCAGCAGGCGACGCTGCCGCCCGGTACGCCGTACGTCTGGGTGGCCGGCGAGCAACGGATGGTCCGCCAGACCCGACGGCACCTCGTGGGCGAGCGCGGCTACCCCCGGGCCGCGGTCTGCTTCATGAGCTACTGGCGGCGCGGGAAGCGCGCCGACGACGTGGACTGACCCCGTCGGCTCAGCTCGCCGCGGGTAGTGCGAGGTCGGTCCGATCCAGGGCCAGCAGCAGGGCACCATGGATCGCCGAGCGCTCACCGAGCGCGGAGACGGCGACGGTCATGGCCGCGGACACCGGGGACAGGGCGTGTCGCCGTACGCCGTCGCGGACGGCATCGAGCAGCAGGTCGCCGGCCTGGGCCATGTCCCCGCCGATCACCAGGCAACTCGGGTTGATCAGGTTGGCCAGGATCGCGGCGCCCCAGCCGAGGCGACTGCCGACATCATCGAATGCCCGGCGTACCGACAGATCGCCGGCTCGGGCGGCGTCGACGAGTTCGCCGATCGTCGCGTCGGGGTGCTGCGAGCGGAGCATGTCCTGCAGCATGCCGACCGAGGTGTAGGCCTCCAGGCAGCCGCGGCTGCCACACCGGCAGATCGGGCCGGTCTCGTCGAAAGTCAAATGGCCGATCTCCCCGGCCGTCCCGGCCCCGCCGTGGAAGAGCCGGCCGTCGATGACCAGGCCGGCGCCGACTCCGCTGGAGGCCTTGATGTAGGCCATGCAGGAGTGCCCGACCCCCGCGCCGAGGCGGTGTTCGGCCAAGGCGCACAGGTTGGCGTCGTTGTCCACGAACACCGGGCGGTCCAGTCGCTCGCGGGCCACAGCGCTGGCGTGGACGCCGATCCACCCGGGCAGGATGGACGAACCGATCACCACGCCGTCCTGGCCGACCGGGGCGGGCAGGCCGAGGCCGACCCCGAGCACGTCACCCCGGGCGGCGCCGAGGGTCTCCAGCAGGTGGTCGAGGGTGCCGGCAGCGAGTCCGAGCCCGACGGTGTGGTCGTGGTCGTGGTCCAACGGGAGCCGCTGCTCGAGGAGCATCGAGCCGGCCAGGTCACCGACGGCCACTCGCAGGTGCCGGTGTCCGAAGTCGACCGCCGCGACCAGCCCCGCCCGGCGGGAGATCCGCACCTCGGTGCCCCGCCGTCCCGATCCGCCGGTGGTCTCGACGAGGCCGGCCCCGGCCAGTTCGCGCACGATGTTCGACACCGTGGCGGGGGCTAGTCGGGTGGTCCGCGCGATGTCGGCCTGGGTCACCGGGAGCCGGCTTCCGGCGGTCTGCAGCGCCGCGATGACCCGACGCTGGTTCGCCGCCCGCAAGGAGGCGGTCGAGCCGGGGGCGTGGGAGCCCGGCGCAGGCACGGACGACACGGACACGGCGGGCATGGTCTGTATTGAGGCAGCGACCCGAGACGATCGTCAAGAGTCGTACACAAATTATGTGACATAGCTCATGATTAGCATTCTTGCCTTCAAGTCTTGACGATTAGCGGCGGCAACGTCGAGACTCCCTCCAGCGCGCCGGGTGCGGCCGCTCGCCTTGCACGAGTCACCCTGAAGACATCTGGAGGAACAGTGAGCCTGCCCACTCGCCGGGTGCTGACGATGATCGCGGCCGCCGCGATCGGGACCGGCAGCCTCGCTGCCTGCGGCGCCAACGATGCCGAGACCGGTGGCGGCGACGACACCGCGGCCGCCACGATCGCCCTGCTGCTTCCCGAGTCGCAGACCACCCGCTACGAGGCCTTCGACAAGCCGCTGTTCGAGGCGAAGGTCGCCGACTTGTGCAGCGAGTGCGAGGTCGTCTACTTCAACGCCGACCAGGACGAGGCCAAGCAGCAGCAGCAGGTCGAGACGGCCATCACCCAGCAGGTCGACGTCATGGTCCTCGACCCGGTGAACGGCGCCTCGGCCAGCAGCCTGGTCACCACGTCACAGGACGCCGGGATCCCGGTCATCGCCTACGACCGGTTCATCGAGGGCGCCGACTACTACATGTCCTTCGACAACGAGACAGTCGGCGAACTGCAGGCGCAGGCGTTGGTGGACGCCGTGGGTGACACCGGCAACATCCTGATGCTCAACGGCGCGCCGACCGACCCGAACGCCGCGCAGTTCAAGGCCGGCGCGCACAACGTGCTCGACGCCAGCGGCCTGACCATCGTGGCCGAGTACGACAACCCCGACTGGAGTCCGGGCAACGCCCAGACCTTCGTCACCGACCAGCTGTCGAGTTTCGACCCGACCCAGATCGCCGGCGTGTACGCCGCCAACGACGGGCAGGCCGGCGGCGTCATCGCCGCGCTGACCGGGGCCGGGGTCACCGACCTCCCACCGGTCACCGGACAGGACGCCGAACTCGCCGCGATCCAGCGGATCGTGGCCGGTGACCAGTACATGACGATCTACAAGCCGATCAAGATCGAGGCCGAGACCGCGGCCGAGGTCGCCGTGGCCCTCGCCAACGGCGACGAGGTGGGCGACGTGGGCGGCACCGCGCTCAGCGACTTCGAGGGTGTCGACTCGTTCATCTTCGACCCGATCGTCGTCACCACTGACACCGTCGGCTCCACCGTCGTCGAGGACGGCTTCTACACCGTCGAGGACATCTGCACCGACGAGTACGCCGACGCCTGCGCCACTGCCGGCCTGAGCTGACTCATTCCCCAGGGGGCTGGCGCCCCCCGGACCCCCCGCCCCGACGGCGCGCATCCCCCCTCCGGGGGGAGCGTGCCGCCGGCGGGCTTCGCCCGGGGGCCACCTCGGGCTCCTTCGGAAGGGACCTGCCTTGACCGACGTTCTGTCGCC
>JACCSC010000365.1 GCA_013813215.1 Geodermatophilaceae bacterium
CCTTGGCGCTGACCCCGAGCCTGTTGCCCGCGCTAGCGCAGGCCGGGGTGGTCGACGCCGGGGGGCGGGGGCTGGTCGTGCTGCTCGACGCCCTGGTCAGCGTGCTCACCGGCACCGCCGAGGCGCGGCCGGCGCCCGCGACAGCGGTGCGTGACATCCGCGCGCTGGAACGTGCCCGGGAGTCCGGGTCACCGACCTTCGGCTACGAGGTGCAGTACCTCCTGGACGCCGAGGCCGAGGCGGTACAGACCCTGCGGGCCGAGCTGGCCGCACTCGGCGACTCCCTCGTGGTCGTCGGCTCCGGCGACGGGCTGTGGAAGGTCCACGTCCACGTCAACGACGTCGGGGCGGCGGTAGAGGCCGGCATCCGGGCCGGTCGACCCGAGGCGATCGACGTCCTGCGCTTCCGGGACCAGATCGAGGCCGACCGGGCGACCACCTGGACGGGGCGGGCGGTCGTGGCTGTCGCCCCCGGCGAGGGACTGGGTCAGCTGTTCGAGGCCGAGCGGGTGCATGTCGTGGACGGCGGCGCCACGAACAATCCGTGCACCGCCGACGTACTGGAGGTCATCACACGGACCGGAGCGGCCGAGGTCGTCGTCCTGCCCAACCACCGCAACGTCACCGGGGTGGCCGACGCCGCCGCCGCGCAGGCCCGCGAGGCAGGTCAGGACGTCGCCGTCGTCCCGACCCGGTCACCGGTGCAGGGCCTGGCCGCGGTGGCCGTCGCCGATGCCGGGCGGCGCTTCGCCGACGACGTGATCGCGATGGCCGAGGCGGCGGCGGCCACCCGGTGGGCCGAGGTCACCGTCGCCCAGCGTGACGCGATGACCAGCGCGGGCCGCTGCCAGGCCGGGGACGCCCTCGGCCTGGCCGACGGCGACGTCGTGCTCATCGGGACGTCGGTCAGCGCAGTGGCCCGCGACCTCGTCGACCGGCTGCTGCTCGCCGGTGGAGAGCTGGCCACCGTCGTCGTCGGTGCGGATGCCGAGCCCGGACTGTCCGGCGAGCTGGCCGACCACCTCAAGCGCGTGCACCCGACCGTGGAGGTCGTGATCTACCACGGGGGACAGCCGCACTACCCGCTGCTGTTCGGGATCGAGTAACAGATGAGCGCGGTAACGCTGTCGACCCCGCTGCGCACCGCCCTCGGCGGCAAGGCCAACACGCTGCTGGACAAGCACCTCGGCCTGCAGACCGTGCGCGACCTGCTGCGGTACTACCCCAGGCGGTACGACGTCCGCGGCGAACTGACCGACCTGGCTCGGCTGGCCATCGGTGACGACGTGACGGTGATGGCCGAGGTCCAGACCGTCACGGGCCGCCCGCTGCCCTATCGCTTCCACCACAACGGCAAGCCGAAGCACCTGCTGGAGCTGATGGTCACCGACGGCCAGCAGGCGCTGCGGCTGACCTTCTTCAACCAGCAGTGGCGGCAGAAGGAGCTCAAGCCCGGTGTCCGCGGGTTGTTCGCCGGGCGGGTCCGCGAGTTCCGGGGCAAGCGGGAGCTCAGCAATCCGCAGTACACGCTCTTCGATGCCGACAGCGACGCCGAGACGGTCGACTCCTTTGCCGGGACGTTCATCCCGATCTATCCCGCAACGAGCGAGATCACGACCTGGCAGATCGGGCGCTGCGTGCGGCAGGCCCTGGACCTGCTGGGGGAGCTGCCCGACCCCCTCCCGCCGGAGATCCTGGCCACCCACGGGCTCATGGACCTGCGGGGGGCCCTCGAGGCGATCCACCGCCCCAACAGTCGCGAGCAGATCGCCGCGGCCCGCGACCGCCTGACGTGGGACGAGGCGCTCACCTTGCAGGTCACGTTGGCCCAGCGCCGGGCCTCCGCGGCAGACATTGCCGGCGTGCCGCGCCGAGGCGGCGGGGGGCTGCTCACGGCCTTCGACGCGGCTCTGCCCTTCCAGCTGACCGGGGGGCAGCGCGTGATCGGGACCGAACTGGCCGATGACCTCGCGGGTGAGCACCCGATGTACCGGTTGCTGCAGGGCGAGGTCGGCTCCGGCAAGACGGTGGTCGCGCTGCGGGCGATGCTGCAGGTGGTCGACTCCGGCGGGCAGGCCGCCCTGCTGGCCCCGACCGAGGTGCTCGCCGCGCAGCACTATCGCTCGATTGTCGCCATGTTGGGTCCGCTTGCCGAGGGCGGGATGCTCGGGGGCGACGAGCAGGCCACCCGGGTCGTCTTGCTCACCGGGTCGATGTCGGTGGCCAGGCGTCGCCAGTCACTGCTCGACGCGGCAGCGGGCAGTGCCGGCATCGTGATCGGGACGCACGCCCTTCTCGAGGACAAGGTCCAGTTCGCCGAGCTTGGACTGGCGGTGGTGGACGAGCAGCACCGCTTCGGAGTCGAGCAACGAGCTGCTCTCACCGACAAGGCCGGCTTCACGCCGCCCCATGTGCTTGTGATGACGGCGACCCCGATCCCCCGGACAGTGGCCATGACGGTCTTCGGCGACCTCGACGTGTCCACGCTGCGCGACCTCCCCGAGGGACGCATCCCCATCCAGTCGACCGTGGTGCCGGCCGCGGAGCGCCCCGACTGGCTCGACCGCGCCTGGCGACGTGTCCGTGAGGAGGTCGAGCAGGGCCGTCAGGCGTATGTCGTGTGCCCACGCATCGGCGGCGAGCCCGAGTCGGCCATGCAGGAGGAGCCTCCCGGCGACGGCAGCGAGTCGCCGTCGCGGGCTCCGCTCGCCGTCGCGGCCGTGGCAGCCCAGCTGACCGCGGGTCCGCTCGACGGGCTGCGGCTCTTCATCCTCCACGGGCGGCTGCCGGGCGACGAGAAGGACGACGTGATGCAGCGGTTCGCCGCCGGTGAGATCGACGTGCTCGTCGCCACGACCGTCATCGAGGTCGGCGTGGACGTCGCCAACGCGTCGCTGATGGTCGTCATGGACGCCGAGCGGTTCGGCGTCTCCCAGCTGCACCAGCTGCGAGGCCGCATCGGTCGAGGCTCGGTCGCGGGGGTGTGCCTGTTCGTCACCGACGCGCCGGCCGGATCGAGGGCACGCGAACGCGTCGACGGCGTCGCCGCGACGGCCGACGGGTTCGAGCTGGCTCGGCTCGACCTCGAGAACCGGCGTGAGGGCGACGTGCTCGGCGCCATCCAGTCCGGTCGCAGGTCGAGTCTGAAGCTGTTGTCGGTGCTGCGCGACGAGGAGGTCATCACCCAGGCGCGAACCGCCGCCGACACGTTGGTGACGGCTGACCCTGCACTCGACAAGCATCAGGCGCTGTCCGTCGCCGTGGCGGCTCTGGTCTCCACCGAACAGGCCAGCTACCTGGACAAGTCGTGACCCGCATCATCGGCGGAAGCGCCGGCGGCAGGCGCTTCAAGGCGCCGGACGGAACGCACACCCGGCCGACCTCCGACCGGGTCAGGGAGGCGCTCTTCTCCGCGCTCGAACATGAGCTCGGCACGCTGCACGGCTGTCGCGTCCTCGACCTGTACGCCGGATCCGGCGCGATCGGGCTCGAGGCCCGGTCTCGGGGGGCGGCGCGAGCGACGCTCGTCGAGTCCGACCGCGGCGTCGCGGCTGTCATCAGGAGCAATGCGGCCGCGCTCGACCTAGGCGATGTCGAGGTGGTCACAGCCCGCGCCGAACATTGGGCCCTGTTGCCGGGAGAGGCCTTCGACGTGGTGTTCGTCGACCCGCCATACGCCATGCCCGGGACGGACGTGCGAGGCGTGCTCACCTCGCTGCTCACGGTCAGCCGGCTCTCCGCAGACGCCGTCGTCGTTGTGGAGAGAGCCAGTCGCGACCCGGCCTGGGACTGGCCGGTCGGGATCGTGGGGGTGCGCGCAAAGAGGTACGGCGAGACAATGCTCTGGTACGGTCACCCAGCCTGATCCTGGCCCGCCACCTCAGGCCGTTGGAGCCGCTCG
>JACCSC010000391.1 GCA_013813215.1 Geodermatophilaceae bacterium
CTCGGCGGCCCCACCCGCGCGGGCGACCGGGTCATCATCGGCGTCATCGACTCCGGCTTCATCCCGGAGAACCCGAGCTTCGGCCAGATGGCCACCACGCCGGCCTCCGACAGCGCGGTCGCCGCGAGGCTCAGCGGCAGCTGCGACCCGGGTGACGAGGCGCCGTTGGTGACCTGCAACAAGAAGGTGATCGGCGCGCAGTACTTCGACCATGGCATCGGCAATCGGGCGATCCCCGGCGAGTTCGACTCCGCGCGCGATTACGCAGGCCACGGCTCGCACACCGCGAGCACGGCCGCCGGCAACGACGGCGTCGCGGCGATCGTCGACGGGCAGAACCTCGCAACGATCAGCGGCATGGCCCCGCAAGCCCGGCTGTCGATCTACAAGGTCTGCTGGTCCACTGACCTCGTGGGCGGCAACAGCTGCTTCAGCACCGACAGCGTGGCCGCGATCGACATGGCCGTGGCCGACAGCGTCGACGTCCTCAACTACTCGATCTCCGGCTCGACCAACAGCTTCGTCGACACGGTCGAGGTCGCCTTCTACCGGGCCGCCGCCGCAGGCGTCTTCGTGGGCGCCTCGGCCGGCAACTCCGGTCCGGGCGCGAGCACCGTCGCGCACAACTCGCCGTGGTTGACCACGGTCGCGGCCAGCACGCACGACCGCGCGTACGACGCGTCGGCCACCCTCGGCAATGGGACGACGTACGACGGCGCCGGGCTCGGCGAGGCGGTCGCCAGCAGCCCGCTGGTGTACGCCGGCGACGTCAAGCTGCCCTCCGCACCGCTCACCAACGCCCAGCTCTGCTACGCCAACACGCTGGACCCAGCGAAGGTGGCCGGTAGGATCGTGCTGTGCGACCGCGGCACGATCGCCCGAGTCGACAAGAGCGAGAGCGTCGCCGACGCGGCGGCACCGGGATGATCCTCGGCAACACCACGCCGAGTTCGATCAACGCCGATCTGCACTTCGTTCCGACCGTCCACGTGAGCAACGCCGAGCGCGACGCCATCCTGAGCTACATCACCACCGCGCCCGCTTCTACCGCGTCACTTGCGGCCGGCGTCGAGGAGTTGGGAGCCAAGGCACCGCTGATGGCGGCGTTCAGCTCCCGCGGTCCGGCCATCGCCGGTGGCGGGGACCTGATCAAGCCGGACATCACCGCCCCCGGGGTGGACGTGCTGGCGGCGTACGCGCCGACCTCCGGCGGCTACGGGCACGACTTCGACTACCTGTCCGGTACGTCGATGTCCGGCCCGCACATGGCCGGCCTGGCGGCGCTGATGATCCAGGCACACGCGACCTGGTCGCCCATGAGGATCAAGTCCTCGCTGATGACGACGGCGTCGGTCCTGGACAACACCGGCTCGCCCATCGTCAACGACGACGGCAGCGCGGCCGGACCGTTGAACTACGGGTCCGGACACGTCAGCCCGACGCCCGCTCTCAACCCGGGGCTGGTCTTCGACAGCACGGCGACGGACTGGCAGCGGTTCGTCTGCGGCACCGGTGCGCGGATCCCCGGTACGCCGCAGTGCTCGGTCACCGGCAGCATCGACCCGAGCAACCTGAACGTCGCCTCGATCGGCATCGGGCGGCTGCAGGGCGGCCAGGCGGTCACCCGCACGGTGAACAACGTGGGAACGCGCTACACCGTCTCGGTGTCGGCTCCGCCCGGTACGACGGTGACCGTGAACCCCGCGGTGGTCACGCTCGGCCGCAACCAGAGCGCGACCGTCACCATCACCATCACCCGCACCACGGCGCCGCTGAACGCGTACAAGTTCGGCTCGCTGACCTGGACCCCGGAGACCCAGAGCGGGATCCTGCCCAGCACGGTGCGCATCCCGATCGCGGTCAAGCCGGTCGCCTGACCGCCGGCGCGACAGCGGCCCCGTCCACCGACATTCTGTGGGCGGGGCCGTTCGCCGACCTGCAACGGCGGGCGGTGCGGGTCAATATTGACGCGCATCGGCCGCCACTGGGTGGCGCGGAGCTGCAGGCAGGGCTACGAGCCCTTCGCTAGCCTGAGAATCATGACCTCCCCCGACAACTCGACGACCGACCAGGCGGGCGACGGCGAGAACGCCGCGCCGCAGAACGTCACCTTCGCCAGCAACGGCAACGAAGCCCACGGTTATCTCGCGATGCCGCCCGCGGGCAGCGGGCCAGGACTGGTCGTGATCCAGGAGTGGTGGGGGCTGACCTCGCA
>JACCSC010000425.1 GCA_013813215.1 Geodermatophilaceae bacterium
GTACGTCGTCGCGAGGACCTCGCCGGCCACCAGGTCGGCGTGCTCGCGCAGCGCCTCGCCGGCCTCACCGGCGGCGGCCCACCACAGGGTGATCCGATCGCTGATCGACAGGCCCGACGTCTTGCGAACCTCCTGTACGGCGCGGACGACCTCGCGGGCGAGCCCGGCCCGTCGCAGCTCGGGAGTCACTGTCAGGTCGAGGGCGAGACTCTCGCCGTGGTCGCTGGCCACCGCCCAGCCAGCCCGGGGCGTCTCGGTGAGGACTACCTCGTCGGCTCCGAGGGTGACGACCTCGCCGTCGACCGTCACCGACGCCGAACCGGCCCGCAGGGCGGCGGCCAGCGCCGACGGATCCGCCGCGGCGATCGCCGCGGCTACCGGCTGGACGCCCTTGCCCAGCCGCCGGCCGAGGGCGCGGAAGTTCGCCTTGACCGACACGTCGACCAGTTCGCCGCCGGCCTCGCCGAGTGACGCCAGCTCGGCGACGTTCAGTTCGTCGGCCACCTCGGCCCGCAGGTCGGCGGGCAGGTCGTCCCAGCCGGGTGCGGCGACCAGGGCCCGCCCCAGCGGCTGACGGGTCCGCACCTTCGACTGGGTGCGGGCCGCCCGCCCCAGCTCGACCAACCGGCGGACCAGCGCGACCTGCTCGCGCAGCTCGGGGTCGTCGGTGCCGGGCTCGGGCCACGACGCCAGGTGCACGGAGTCCGGCGCCCCGGGGACGACGTCGGCCACGACCGCCTGCCACACCCGGTCGGCGACGAAGGGCACCAGGGGGGCCAGCAGCCGGGTCAGCACGTCGAGGGCATGGTGCAGCGTGCGCAGCGCGGAGGCGTCGCCGTCCCAGAAGCGCCGGCGTGAGCGCCGGACGTACCAGTTGGACAGGTCGTCGACGAAGCCGGCCAGCCGTCGCCCCGCGCGTACGGTGTCGTAAGCCGCCATCGCCTCGTCCACGTCGGAGACGAGCGCGGCCACCTCCGCGTCCAGCCACCGGTCCAGGACCGGACGGCTCGCGGGCGCGTCGGCCGTCGCCGGAGCCCAGCCCGACGCGTCGGCGTACAGGGTGAAGAACGCGGCGGTGTTCCAGTAGGTGAGCAGCACCCGGCGGACGACGTCCTCCAGCGCGGCGTGCCCGATCCGGCGCGCCGACCACGGTGAGCCGCTGCAGGCCATGAACCAGCGGACCGCGTCGGCGCCGTGCCGCTCCATCAACGGCAGCGGTTCGAGCATGTTGCCCAGGTGCTTGCTCATCTTGCGGCCGTCCTCGGCCAGGATGTGGCCCAGGCACAGCACGGTCTCGTACGACGAGCGCCCGAGGACGATCATCGGCACGACCATCATCGTGTAGAACCAGCCGCGGGTCTGGTCGATCGCCTCGCAGATGAACTGGCCGGGGAAGCTGGCCTCGAACTCGTCGTTGTTGCGGTGCGGCGCGCCCCACTGGGCGAAGGACATCGAGCCGGAGTCGTACCACGCGTCGATGACCGCCGTGACCCGCTGCGCCGGCTGGTCGCACTGCGGGCAGGGCAGCGTGACCTCGTCGACGTACGGCCGATGCGGGTCGAGGCCGGACAGGTCGCGGCCGGCCAGCCCGGACAGTTCGGCCAGGGACCCGACGCACGTGTCGTGGCCCTCGGGGCAGCGCCAGACCGGCAGCGGCGTACCCCAGTACCGGTCCCGCGACAGTGCCCAGTCGACGTTGTTGTTCAGCCAGTCGCCGTACCGCCCGTACTTGATGTTGGCCGGGTGCCAGTCGGTGCGCTCGTTCTCGGCCAGCAGCTGGTCCTTGACCGCGGTGGTCCGGACGTACCAGGACGGCAGCGCGTAGTACATCAGCGGCGTGTGGCAGCGCCAGCAGTGCGGATACGAGTGCTCGTAGTCCAGGGCCCGGAAGAGCAGGCCGCGCTCGCGCAGGTCGTCGACGAGCCGCCGGTCGGCAGTCTTGAAGAACTCCCCGCCGACCAGGGGCACGTCGGCCGCGAAGTGCCCGTCGCGCTCGATCGGGTTGACCACCGGCATCCCGTAGTCACGGATCGCGGCCAGGTCGTCGGCGCCGAACGCGGGCGCCTGGTGGACCAGGCCGGTGCCGTCGGTGGTGGTGACGTACGGCGCGGTGATGACGTAGTGCGCGCCGGGGATGTCGACCAGCTCGAACGGGCGCTGGTACGCGGTGTGCTCCAGATCCCGGCCCGAGTACGTCGCCAGCACCTCGGCCTCGGCACCGAGCACGGACTCCAGCAGCGGCTCGGCGACGACGAACGTACCGGCGGGCGTGCGGGCGACGGCGTACGTCACCTCCGGGTGTACGGCGACGGCGGTGTTGGAGACCAGCGTCCACGGCGTCGTCGTCCACACCAGCAGGCCGGCCCGGCCGGCCCACTCCCCACTGGTGATCGGGAACCGGACGTACACCGACGGGTCCACGACGGTCTCGTAGCCCTGGGCCACCTCGTGGTCGGACAGGCCGGTGCCGCAGCGCGGGCAGTACGGCGCCACCCGGTGGTCCTCGACGAGCAGGCCCTTGTCGTGCACCTGCTTGAGCGACCACCACACACTCTCGACGTAGCTCGGGTCCATCGTCCAGTAGGCCTCGGACAGGTCGACCCAGAAGCCCATCCGCTCGGTCAGCTCGGTCCACTCGTCGACGTGCCGGACGACCGACTCGCGGCACTTGGCGTTGAACGCCGCGACGCCGTACGCCTCGATGTCCTGCTTGCCGGTGAAGCCCAACTCGGTCTCGACGGCCAGCTCGACGGGCAGGCCGTGGCAGTCCCAGCCCGCCCGGCGGGGAACGTGGTAGCCCTTCATCGTCCGGTAGCGCGGGAAGACGTCCTTGAAGGTGCGCGCCTCGACGTGGTGGACCCCGGGCCGGCCGTTCGCCGTCGG
>JACCSC010000447.1 GCA_013813215.1 Geodermatophilaceae bacterium
CCGACGGCCAGCACCACCGCGTCCACCGCCACGTCGGGGCGGCCGGACAGCGCGACGAGCAGTCCGGCGCCGTTGACCCGCAGGCCGGTGACCGCCGTGCCGAGCAACAGCGTGGCGTGTCGGCGGACCTCCTTCTCGACCAGCAGGGACAGCGGCTCGTCGACGGTGGTCAAGGGCCGGGGCAGCGCCTCGGCGATGGTGACCTCGACGCCCTTCTCGACCAACGCCTCGGCGGTCTCCAGCCCGATGTAGCCGGCGCCGACCACCAGCGCCCGGCGCACGATGCCGCGGTCGAGAAGGCCGCGCAGCCGGATCGCCTCCTCCAGGGCGCGCACCGTGAAGACCCGCTCGTGCTCCAGGCCGGGGATCGGCGGGCGGACCGGCGCGGCGCCGGCGGCGTACACCAGCCGGTCGTACGTCAGCGTCTCGCGGCGGCCGGCGGTCTCCACGACGACCGTGTGCTCGTCGGGATCGACGGCGACGGCGCGGGTATTCAACCGCAGGGTGATCCCACGCGCGGCGCGGAACGTCTCGGGCGGATAGGCGAGCAGGTCCTCGGCCTCGGCCACGACGCCGCCGACGTAGTACGGGATGCCGCACATGCCGTACGCCGCGAAGCCGTTCGCCTCGCAGACGACGACCTCGAGATCGGGCGCGGTCCGGCGGGCCGCCGACGCGGCAGACATCCCGGCCGCGCCGCCACCGAGCACGACCAGTCGCGGCATCGCCCCAGCATCCGGCCAGCGCAAGCCCCGGGGCACGTCTCCTCAGGACGAAGGACGCGGACAACCTCGCCCTGGCCCGCCGGTGGCTACTTCGGTCCGGCCGACCACCCTGGGCGGATGGCTGAGTTGACTGACGACGCGCGCGCCGAGGTGACCGGGGCCGTGGATCGGGCGCGGGCCGGGGCGGCCGTGATCGAGGACTGGACGCAGGAGCAGGTCGACGAACTGACGACCGCGGTGGCCTGGGCGGTCGTCCGCAAGGACAACGCCGAGGCGTTGGCCCGGCTGGCGGTCGACGAGGGCGGCTTCGGCAACTACGCCGACAAGGTGACGAAGATCAACAAGAGGGTCACCGGCGTCCTGGCCGACATGCGCTCGGTGCGCACGGTCGGTGTGGTCGAGGAGGACCCGGAGCGGGGGCTGGTGAAGATCGCCAAGCCGGTAGGCGTGGTCGCGGCGCTGATCCCGACCACCGGTCCGGACGCCACCCCCCCGGTGAAGGCGCTGTTCGCGCTCAAGGGCCGCAACGCGATAGTCGTGGCGCCGCACCCGCGCACCCGCCGGTCGACGGAGCTGGTGGTGGAGACGATGCGGGCGGCCTGCGAACAGGTCGGTGCCCCCGCAGACCTGGTGCAGTCGCTGGCTTCACCGTCACTGCCGAAGACCCAGGAACTGATGCGGCAGGCCGACCTGATCGTCGCCACCGGGGGAGCGGGGATGGTGAAGGCGGCGTACAGCTCGGGCACCCCGGCGTACGGCGTCGGCGTCGGCAACTCGGTCCACGTCGTGGACGACACGGCCGACCTGGATGACGCGGCGGCGATGATCGTGGCGGCCAAGACGTTCGACTACGCCACGAGTTGCCTGGCCGACAACTCCGTCGTCGCGCACACCGAGGTGTACGACGGGCTGCTCGACCGGCTCACCGCGGCCGGGGGACACCTGTGCTCGGCGGACGAGGCGGCGGCGCTGCAGACAGCGATGTGGCCCGACGGCGGGCACATCCCGACCATCGACGTGGTGGCCAAGCCGGCGCCGGAGATCGCGACCCTCGCCGGGCTCGAGGTGGCCTCGGACTGCACGTTCCTGATCGTCGAGGAGACCGGCACCGGGCCGGAGCACCCGTTCTCGGGGGAGAAGCTGTCCGTCGTGCTCGCGATGTACCGGTACGACGGGGCTATCGAGCGGGCCGCGCAGATCGTCAACGACATCACGGCGTACCAGGGGTTGGGCCACACCTGCGGCATCCACACGGCCACGGACGCCAACGTCGACACCCTGGCCCGGCTGACCAGGACTTCCCGCGTCCTGGTCAACCTCAACCTGAACGAGGGGGCGGGCAGCCCGCGCTGCGGCCTGCCGTTCACGCTGTCGCTGAGCTGTGGCACCTGGGGCGGCAACATCACCACCGAGAACGTCAACGCCCGGCACTTCGTCAACCTGACCTGGGTCGCCCGGCCGATCGTGCCGCGGCCGGTCAGCGAGGAGGATCTGTTCGCCGGGCACTGGGCCAAGCACGGCCGCTGACCCCAGGGGACAGTCGCAGATTTGGCGTCGGTCCTCGCTAGTCTGGGGCGTGCCGAATCCCTCCCGGCGATGAAGGTCCGGCAACTGCCGAAGGTCCTCGGGCAACTCGGGTATGTGATCAAACGCCAGGAAGGGTTCGCATCGCTGGCTTCGGGCGGCAGGTCGCCCACGTCTCTGCCTGTCCTTCCACGGGCGTGAGATCAGCGGAGTCGAAGTACTCGGTCCTGATGCGGGACGCGGGGCTGAGCCGGGAGGAGGCGTTGCGCGCATCCCGCCGACGACAGTCCACCTGATCGTGCGTGCCACCGACGACGGCATCTTCGCGCGCTCGCCACAGTGTCCTGGCCTGACCTTTGCGCGCGGCACCAGCTCTGAGGTGAAAGCCGAAACGCACGCGGTGTTGTCGTTCTACTTCGGAGAACCCGGGCCTTTCGTCGTCCTCGAACACGAGGAGAATGCTTCCGACTTCGATGGCGAGGAAGTCGTCGTGCGACTACGGAACTCGCACTCACGTGGCCAAACAGATTCTGGTTGCGCTGCGCGACCATGCCCAGCGTGCCGAGCTGTTCGCCTATCCCCCCGATCGGACGGGTGAGCACCTCTTCATCGCCGTGGTCGCGGCGGACAGCCTGGGTTGGATCGCCGAGCAACGTGACAACAACGGGGATCCGGCGGTGATCGCGGCCCCGGCCACCGACCAGTTCCTCTGGACCAACCTCGTCGGCTACGGCGAGTCAGCGGCAGATCTGATGCCGGTGCCGTCGGAGTCCGCCGCCGACCTTCCCCGTGGAGTGGCTACAACGGTGGCCGACATGATGCGGACTGACCTGGTGGATCGGCGACCGCTGGTCTTGTACCGCGCCTGAACTTTCCTTGGTGAGTCGCGCCCCGCGGACGCCGGTTAGGGTCGGGCCATGCGATTCGGTCTCTTCGCACCTCAAGGCTGGCGGCTCGACCTGGCCGGGATCGACCCGGCGCAGCAGTGGTCGGTCATGCGCGATCTGGCCCAGCACGCCGACCACGGTCCCTGGGAGTCGATCTGGGTCTACGACCACTTCCACACCGTGCCGGAGCCGACCGACGAGGCCACGCACGAGGCCTGGACGATGATGGCGGCGTACGCCGCGGCCACCGAGCGGGTCCGCCTCGGCCAGATGTGCACCTGCATGGGCTACCGCAACCCGGCGTACCTCGCCAAGGTCGCGGCCACCATCGACGTCATCAGCGGCGGCCGGGTCGAGATGGGCATCGGCGGCGGCTGGTACGAGCACGAGTGGAAGGCCTACGGCTACGGCTTCCCCCGGGCCGGCATCCGGCTGGGCATGCTCGACGAGGGGGTGCAGATCATGCGCCAGCTCTGGAGCGAGGGGAAGGCGAACCTCGACGGCCAGCACTACCAGATCGACGGCGCGATCTGCCGCCCGTTGCCCATCCAGGACGGCGGCCCGCCGCTGTGGATCGCTGGGGGTGGGGAGCGCAAGACCCTGCGCACGGCGGCGCAGTACGCCGCGTACACGAACTTCGACGGCACGCCCGACACGTTCGTGCACAAGTCCGAGGTGCTTGAAGGGCACTGCAAGGACCTGGGCCGCGACTTCGCCGAGATCACCCGCTCGGCCAACTACAACGTGGTCATCGGGTCCACCGAGGCCGAGGTCACCGAGCGGCTGGACTGGATCCAGGAGCACTACCGCAAGGTGCTGCCCGGCCAAGCCGAGCGGCAGCGCAAGTCCTTCGCCTCCGGTCCCTGCGTCGGCACGCCGGAGCAGGTAGTCGAGGCGTTGCGCGCGGCGGCGCAGATGGGCATGACCTACGCGATCACCTACTTCGTCGAGGCGGCGTACGACCGTTCCGGGATCGAACTGTTCGAGCGGGAGGTCGTCCCGGTCCTGGCCGAATCAGTCGGGTGAGATCCGCGGCATGCCGGGGCGCAGCAAGACCGTGGAGGTCCGCGACGGCGTCGAGCTGACCAACCTCGACCAGCCGCTGTACGACGAGGCCGGGGCGACCAAGCGCGACCTCGTGGACTACCTGGACGCCGTACACGAGCGGCTCCTGCCCGAGCTCCGCGATCGGCCGCTGTCGGTGGTCCGCGTGCGCCCCGGACAGCCGGCGTTCATGCAGAAGAACGTCCCCAAGTACGCCCCCGACTGGATCTCGACCGTCACGATCTGGGCGGAGGCCTCGCACCGTGAGGTGACCTACGCGCTGTGCCACGACCGGCGCACCCTGCTCTGGTTCGCCAACCAGCGCGCCGTCGAGTACCACCCCACCCTTGCCCTGGGTCGGGAACCCGTGCCCAGCCACCTCGTCCTGGACCTCGACCCGCCGGCTGATGCCCCGTTCTCCGCGGTGACCGGCGCCGCAGCCCTGGTGCGGCAGGCGTTGGCTGACACCGGGCTGGCGGCCAATGTGAAGACGAGCGGCGCCAAGGGGATCCACGTTGTCGTACCGCTCAGTGACGGGGCGAAGTTCGAAGACGTCGCCGCCGCCACCCGGGCGCTGGCGGCGCGGGCCGAGCGGTTGGATCCGGGCATCGCGACCACCGCCTTCCTCCGCGAGGACCGCGAGGGCAAGGTCTTCCTCGACTCCACTCGCTCCGGCGGGGCGACCGTGGTGGCGGCCTACAGTCCCCGGGTCCGACCCGGCGTCCCGGTGTCCTTCCCGGTGACCTGGGACGAGCTGCGCGACGTCGTACCCGCGGAGTTCACGATCCGCGAGGTCCCCGGGTTGCTCGGCGCGGCCGATCCGTGGCACGACCGGATGCCCGCGCCGCAGGAGCTGCCCGCCGACCTGGTGGCCGAGGGGCACACCATCCCAGTGGCTCGAGTGCAGGCGATGCACGAGGGTAAGCGCCGCAAGCGCGCCCGCGGCGACTGAACGTCAGGGTTCGGCGACGGGCTGTCCGACCTGCGCGCAGTCCAGGTCCCGGGAGCGCGGCGCCGGCGCGACCGGCGCCGACTCCACCGGCGCCGTACGGGAGGTTGCCAGTACCGATCCGAGCAGGATCAGCGCGAAGCCCACCGCGGTGGCCACGGTGAACGTCTCGTCCAGCAGGACGACCCCGAGCAGCACCGCGACCGCCGGGTTGACGTAGGTGATGACCGTGGAGCGGGCGGGGCCCACCTCCGCGATGAGGGCGAAGAACAGCAGGAACGCCAGCGCCGTGCACACCACCGCCAGCACGACGACGGCCAGCACGACCTCGGTTGACGGCCACGTCGTCGGAGCCTGGGCGATGCCGACCGGCAGGTAGAGGATCGCCGCGACGCCGAGGGAGGCCGCCACCACGCCGAAGGCCGGCAGGCCGGACAGGCTGCGGGCCAGGATGATCGGCCCGAGGGCGTAGCAGAACACCACGCCGGCGATGGAGAGGATCGCCCAGCCGTCACCGGCCCCGAGCTCGAAGCCGACGAGGGCTCCCACGCCGGCCACCCCGGCGAGCAGGCCGACCAGCCGGCGGGTGCCGATCGGTTCCCGCTCTCCGGAGACCAGCGCGAGCACCGCGCCGACGATGGGTACGGCCGCGATCAGCAAGCCGGTCAAGGAGCTGGACAGGCGCTGCTCGGCGTAGCCGAGCAGCACCCAGGGCACGCAGATCTCGACCACGGTAAACAGCAGGAACGGCCGCCATCGACTCAATAGCGGCCGGATCTGGTGGCGAGCGAAGGCGATCGGCAGCAGGAGCACGGCGGCCAGCGCGGTCCGGGCCAGGACGAGCGTGGGCGGGAAGAGCTCTTCCACCGCGATCTTGATGAGGAGGTAGGGGATGCCCCAGACCACGCCCATCGCGAGGAACAGCACCCAGCCGCGCCGACTCACCTGGCCTCCTCCTGCTGCTACCACCCCGCAGAAGGGCCAAGGCTGCACCCGGCGTACGACATTCCCGGCAGTCGCCGGGTCGTCAGGGCAGCGCGTCGAGGGCGGCCCGGAGGAACGCGTCTCGCCGGCGGTTCAGGTCATCGGCGGTCAGGTCGGTTCGGCCCTGGTCGTGGATGGCGGGGATCCAGGCGGCCATGTCCGGCTGGGTCCCGAGGGCGCCGATGACGTCCCAGTAGGCGACGTCGTCGGCGGCTCGACCGGCGACGGTCTCCCAGCCGGCGAGGACGTGTTCCGGCGCGTCCGGGTCGAACAGGAGCGCTGCGTCGCAGCGGGCGCCGCCGAGGTCGATGCCGGCCGGGCCGGCGCCGGCGGCGTCCCAGTCGATGATCGCGCTGACCTCCTCACCGACCCACATCACGTTGCCGTGCCAGAGGTCACCGTGCACCAGCACGGTGGGCGTCGGCGGGACGGGCCGAACCGCGACGTGCTGCTCGGCGGTGGCCAGCAGGAGCTCCGAAGCGGTGCCGGCCCGCAGTGCTGCGAAGTCCCAGTCCTCCAGCGAGCGCTCTCGCAGCGGCAGCTCGGGGGACGGCCCGAGCGGTACCGCGGCCAACCGCGCCACCGCCCCGCCGAAGGCCTGCAGCCGCGCTGCCGTCGTCGTCCGTGGGATCCGGCTGCTCCCGGCCGCCTCCGTGATGAGCAGGGCCAGGACGCCGGCCGCGGTGCCGGTCGAGTCAGCGGCGAGCACCCGCGGCGCGGCCACCCCGAGC
>JACCSC010000271.1 GCA_013813215.1 Geodermatophilaceae bacterium
GACACCGGGGTCAAGCGAAGCGGTCATCCGCACGGTGATCGAGTAGGAACCGCTGGTGATCAGCCCTCGGGCCGGCATGAGGCTCCTTCGCGACGGTCAGGTGCGCACATCATGCCGAATCGCGGGATGTTTCCAATTTCCGGCAGCGCGGAGCCGCTGCGAGGCGGACCGCTGGCTCGACCGGTTCCGCAAGTTCTGGACACCGCCCCTGCACGCCCTGGAAACCGAGCTGCGCGGTTCCTCCCGGTGACCGGAGACCTGCGGCTGACCGCCGAGAGTCAGGGGACGCGCTTCGAGCTGACCCACACCGCGGCCGTGGACGACGTGAAGTGGGCGCAGTTCGGGCCGGTACGTCACGGCGAGCAGCGACGCCTGGTGGGCGGCCAGGGTGGCCGCGGGAGTCGAGGAATGCTCGGCCCGAGCCGCGGCCGACCGGACGGCGGCGACCTACACCGCCTGAACCCCTCCTCACGCCTCGCATCCGGCCGAACGCCTCGGTGTAGTGCTCAACGCCAGCCGCCTGCGCGTCCAGCTCGTCTGGGGTTCGCTCGAACGTCCTCGGCGATGGTGAGCGTGCGGTCAGTCGGGTCGTCCTCGACCTACTGGTCGCCCCGTTCGACGGTCGGCGCGACCACAGGAGCGATCACGTACTTGTGCACCACCGCTGCGACGATCCCAGGGCAGCCACCGCGGCGGGAACTCGCTTGTCGGTCGCCACCGAAGTGATGACGAAGACCAGGCGAAACGTGATCAGGACCTCGCGACGAAGACCGGACCGGCGCCGACGACCGCGCCCGGCTGCCGCGTGGTCAACGAGGATGGGTCCTACCAGTCGTCGTCGTGTGCTGGTGGTGTGGCGTCCGGATCGTCGACTGTGCCCGGGCCGACAGCGCCGTCCCGGCGCCGGACAAGTACCGCGACCCCGCCGGCCAAGAAGGCGATCAGGACGACGAACCGAAGGCGTGAGTCGCGAGGGGCAGCGCCTACGGGGTGGGCACCTGTACGTCGTCGGGCAGGTTGTCCCTGAGGTCCTCGACCTGCTGCTCGAGGCGGTTCACGGCCCCCTCGTTGTTCAGAAACGTCGTGAGTCCAATAGCCAACGCGCCGGCCAGCAGCACCGAGATCACACTGAGGACCAAGCCGGTGATAGCCACACCCTTTCCGGTGACGCCGACCTTCTTGGCCATCTTGATGCCGACGGCGCCGAGCACGATCCCCAGGACTCCGAGGACGAGCGCAATCGGTGAGAGCAGCACGGTGAGCACCAGCACGAAGGCGGCTACCCCGAGCGCCAGGGCGAACGCCGCGGCCGCGCTGGTCTTGGCCGGCTTCGGGTCGGTGGTCCGCTGCTCGACGTCCCGCTCGTCGACCTCGCGGGTCCCGCCTCCGTCGTCCTGACGGCTACCGCTCTGACCGTTCGACATGCGCGTCCTTCCGAGTGTCAACCGGGAATGACCTAGAGGCCGAGCTTGCCGCCGAGACCGCCGGCGAGCTCCTTCGGGTCCACGCCGAACTTGTCCAGCAGGCCACTGTCCTTCTCGGTGTCGACTTGGTCGGGCAGCTCGGACTGAGCCTGCTCGGCCTGGTCGTTGTCGCCACGAGACTTGATCATCTCGATGATCTTGTCCTTGGGGATCTGCATGAGGTTCCTCGCTCGGTTGTCAGCTCGCCGCGGTCAGCGGCGAGGTGTCGTCTCGTCGGTGTCGGCGTCGATCTGCTCCTTGCGGACTTCCTCGGTGACGGTCTGCTCGTCGGTCACCGTCTCCGTACCGAGCCGGACCCGCTCCACCGGCACCGCCTCCTTGGTCACGACCGCGCGCTCCTCGGTCAGGGTGACCTCGTGCTCCTCCTCGGTGAGGTCGCCGCCCGCCATCGCCTGGCCCCGGTTGGCCTCGGTGATCGGCTCGCGCTCGACGCGGACCTCCTCGCGAGACACCGGCACCTGCACGGTCTCGGTCTCGGTCACGATGTGCTTGCGCAGCCGGGCCTTGCCCGTCTCCTGCTGCTCCGTGCCGACGTGCAGCTGCTCCTCCGAGCGAGGCATCGCCTCGTCGGTGGTCGGACCCGAGGTGTCACGGCCTTGGACGCCGGACTCGCCGGCGCGGTCCTGACGCCTGTCGCCGTCGTCTCCGTTGCCGGTGCGGGTCGGGGTGTAGTCCATCTGGTAGTGCCGGTACAGGTCCTGCTCGTCGGACGGTGACAGGTCCTGGCCCGGGTCGTGGTGCGGCGCGGACTTCATCTGGTCCTTGCTGTACGGAACGCGCAGGTCCTGACCGTCGAAGTCGGCCTGCGACAGCGGCACCAGGGCAACGTTCCCCCCGAACATGCCGGTCTTCACCGACACCCACTCCGGGCGACTCGTCTCATTGTCGAAGTACACGTCCTGCACCTTGCCGAGCTTGTCGTCGGAGGCGCCCAGGACGGTCGCGCCGTCCAAGTCGTTGGGGTTGTCCAGGTTCACGGGCATAGCTGATGTGCTCCCTCTTGTTGTCGATCCGGCGAGGGATCGATCTCCCGCCGGTTGTGATCTGGCCGGCCGGACTACGGGCGGTGCGCCCCGGTCGCGCTGTCGTACTGGTCGCCGGGGTGGATCGCGGACTGCCGCCGGGTGTCGGACCGGCCGCCGTCCTGAGAGGCCTGCTGGGCCTTGTCTCGGGCCTGCTGGGCCTGCTCCTTGACGCCGGGGGCGTTACGGACCTGCTCGGCCAGCTTCGGCTTCTCCTCGTCGTACTTGGTCAGCGTCTGCTCCCAGCGCGAGCGCATCGGGGTGATCCCGCCACCACCGACGGCCACGACCGTGACGCCGACGATGACGGCCAGGAACGCGTACAGCACGGCGTTGACCACGTTGGTCGCGATCTCCAGCTGGTTCAGTGCCGCGATCACACCCAGGCCCAGGATCAAGCCCGACATCGCGTTGGCGATGACCTTGCCGTAGGACAACCCACCAAGGCTGTTCTGGATCAGCCCCTTGGCGGCGGCTGCGATCGCCGAGGCGATGACCACGATGATGATCGCCACGAATACCTTGGGCAGGTAGCCGATTATCGCGGCCAGGTAGTCACTGATCGGGTTCGGTCCGAACACCCCGAACGCGGTGGACAGCACGAACAGCATCACGGCGTAGAACACGATCTTGCCGAGGATGTCCGAGGCGTCGTACTGGCTCTTGTCCAGTGCTTTCTTCACACCGCCGCGTTCCACGGCGCGGTCGAACCCGACCTTCTCCAGCACCTTGGCGATGACCTTGGCCAGCACCTTGGCGATGATGTAACCGATGATCAGGATCAGCAGGAAACCGACCAGTTTCGGCAGGAACTCCACGGTCGCCGCTAAGGCGTCTTCCAGGGCTTGCATGCTCAAGCTCTCCTTGGTTCAGGGATGGGGACGTAGGACACCCGGCCGCTGACTCGATGCCCCGCCTTCACGATTCGTCGTAACGAGTCGCCGGGTCCGGGCAGCAACGGAACGTGCGTGTCTCTCCTGCGTTAGACACCGACCGCGGCAGAACGTCGCAGCCCCGGCGCAGTTGTTCGCACGACCGGGAAGTCGCTGCGTCAGCCGACGCGGGAGGCTCGGGTCGAGCCGACCCCCAGGTCGACGGTGATCGGTAGCGCGGGGCGGCCCAGCGCCTGGCGACAGTGCGCGATCGCGTCGGTCTGGACCCGGCGTCGGATCTCGGCCAGGTCGGCGCTGTCCTCGGCGACGACACCGAGCACCAGGTGCGGGGTGTCCGGGTCGCCGAGCATGCGCGCGGAGGCTGCGGAGACCCCGCGGTAGCCCTCCAGCTCCTCGGTCACAGCGCGGGTCACCGCACCGCAGGACAGGGTCGTGCGCCCACCCGAGGCATCCTCAGGGACGGCGACCTCGCCCACTCGGTCGGTGGAGAAGCCGATCTGGTAGAGCCAGCGCAACCCGGACAGCGCAGCGAGCAGACCCACGAAGGCCGCCAGTGGCCAGATCCAGGCCCCGTAGTCGCCGACGAAGCGGGCGACCGGGTTGTCCAGAACGGTGGACGCGGCCCGCTCGGCCCCGAAGGCGCCGTAGCCCAGCAGCGCACCGGCCACCCCGCCCAGGACCAGGATCATGCCCACCACGATGAGTGCGGTGCGATTCGTCTTGTCTGCGTGCATCAAGCCCTCCTGGCCTTCATGGCGACCACGATCCGGGGAGCCGGGTCGAGAGCCAGGTCGTGGACCCGCCGTTGGGTTGCCTGCGTGACTGCATCGGTCAACCCGCGGGCGAGGTCGGGATCCGAGGCCGCGGCCACCGCGGTGACGCGGAGTTTCCGGCGTCCGATGGTGGTGGCCACGCTGCGAACGCCGTCGACCTCCCGGACCGCTAGCCGGACGGCGTTGGCCACACCCCGCCGGGTGTAAGCCATGTCGACCGCTGCCGGCTGGTCGGCGACAGCCAAGCGCCTCGCCGGCGCACGCCTGAGTTCCGCGACGAGTAGGAGCAAGCCGAGGACGGCGACGGCCAGCAGGATCAGCCGCAGCGTCGTGTCGTCCCAGCTCGTGCTGCTAGCCCAGGTGTACGCCGCCGGCCACTGCACGATCACCGGCGAGAGGCCGAGCAGGAAGGCCACCACCTCGATGGCGAGCACGAGGCCCACCACGACGAGCGCGATGGCGAGCAGCGCAGCGACGAGCCGATTGACGAATCTCATCTGGACACCTTCCGGCTAGCGGACCCGCGGCGGGGGAGCGAGGGTGGTGGCCAACTCGTCCACCTTGATCCGGACCTCGATCACGTCCAGACCAGTCAGGTCGGCCACCCGGGCCCGGACGTGCGCGCGGACCGCACCGGTGACCTCGCCGACCGACTTGGGCCAGCGCACGCTGATCGTCAGCGCCAGCGTCACTGTCGACCCGTCCACGGCGGCCTCCGCCTTGGGCAGCGCCGCCAGATCGGTGGACCGAACGCCCGGCACGCCGGCCGACGCGAGGTCGATGCCCAGCAGCTTGGTCGCGGCAGCGCCGGCGTCCGGGATGTCGGTGACCGCCCGAGCCGCGATCTTGGCCACCACGCCGTCGGCGATCGTGATGCTGCCGAGTTCGTTGCGGCCCGGCGCGCCACCGACCGGCGCTGAAGGAGCGGAGCTCATCGCCCGAGGCGCCGGCCCGACAGGTACGGACTCAGGTCGAGATCGCCGGTCACCACCTTGGCCACGACGAACCCGATGGCGGCGAACAGGGCCACGATCAGCATCTGACCGAAGCTGCCGAAGGCCAGGGCCAGGCCGAGGACCAGGCCGACGATCGTTCCGAGAGTGGTGCCGGGCATCGCTGTCACCTTCGCTGTCGTGGCTACCGCACCCGCGGTGGCCGCCGGGTGGTACGCCGTTCACTGAGACACAGCCGTTCACTGATCTGGGCGAGTACGGCGAGCGGCCAGGGCCGGGACCGCACGACGAACACTCGGGGGTGGTTCGACACGCAGGCCGCGTCGAACCGCGCCAGGCCGGCTATGAAGACCGCGGGGTCTCCCCCGCGGTCGGGATGGTGGGCGCGGATGAAGGCGCGTCGCCTCCGGCGTTCGAGGGCATCCACAGGTCTGCGACTTCCGATCGTCGAACGTCCATCCGGTCGGGGATCCCCGTACCGCCCGGTAGCGGCCGCACAACGGACGCGGGGCTCGGTGTCGCCGGCAACGCCGGGTCGACCACGGCGGGGACGAGCGGCTCCGGACGCGGCGGCCCGGCCGCCGGCAGCATCGGCTCGAGGGGGACCGGTGGCTCGTGACCCGGAGCCGGCGTGAGGTCGGCCACGACGACGTCCACGACGCGGCCCCCGACCAGCGGGCCGACTGCCAACTGGATCTCGGCCGCCACCTGGCGTACCGGCACTCCCCACCAGCTGCGCACCGACACGGTGAGCGCCTCGTCGGCCAGCCGCAGTCCCGACAGTCTTCGCCCGGGCAGGTACGTCGTCACGGACGCCTCGCGAGCATCGCCGTCGAGGTCGTCCACCGCCGGACAGGCGCGCACCGCCGCCGCGACGGCATCCAGGTCGACGCCGTCGATTACCGCCACGTCCGTCGGGGACCCGGTCATCCCGGCGCCGACGCGGCGACCCGTGCATCGGGGCTCATGAAACGCGGGACTCCGTGGCGGTGTCGTTCTCGTCCTCCGGCAGGTGGACGTCGCCCACGCTGACGTTGACCTCGACGACGTCCATGCCAGTCATCCGCTCGACTGCCTGCTTGACGTTGCGCTGGATGCTCTGACCGAGGTCGGCGATGCTGACGCCGTACTCGACGACCACGTCGAGGTCGATGGCGGCCTGGGTCTCTCCCACCTCGACCCCGACGCCCTGCGCGACGTTCGGGCCGCTGCTGCCCGGGATCCGCTCACGCAGCGCCCCGATCGCGCGGCTCGTACCGCCGCCCATGGCGTACACACCGTGCACTTCCCGGCACGCGATGCCGGCGATCTTCTGCACGACTCCCTGAGCAACGGTGATCTTGCCCTCGCGGGTGGTCAACGGGCCGCTGCCGGGCGTGCCGGTGCTGGCCGAAGTCAGGTCGGACGTAGCGGGCTGGGTCATCTGGGTACGCAATCCTCCGGGTCACGGCTGCCGGTCGGCAGCACACTGGGACATGCCGGGCCGCACGGATACTGTTCGCGGCCCATCCTGTTTGACACCGTTCCCGTCGCAATGATCGCAGAAACCTCGCGTCGGGTCGAGCCCGAACGTGGCAGGTGGATATCGCCGGCGATGGGTAGGCTGCCCGAGGTCGGGACCGGCCGGAGGCCGGCGGGGCTGGGAGACGACGCTGACGGACACCGGTGCGAGCGTCGATGACGCCTACCTGGTGCAGCGGGCGCAGGAGGGCTACGTCGATGCCTACGAGGAACTCGTTTCCAGGCACGGGTTGCGGGTCTACCGCACCGCGCTGCGGATGCTGGGCAACCACCACGACGCCGAGGACATAGCCCAGGACGCGCTGATCACGGGCTGGCACCGCCTGGAGCAGTTCCGCGGGCAGTCGGCGTTCTCGACCTGGATGTACCGGATCGTCACGAGGCTGGCGTTGAACCGGCTGCAGCGCACCAAGAAGACGGAGTCGATCGACCTGCTTGGCGACGTCGCGGACGAGGAAACCGCGCACGAACACGCAGAACGCAACCTGGCGGTCGATGCCGTCAGCCAGGCCATTGGTGAACTGCCAGTGCCGCAACGGATAGTCGTCGTACTCCACCATTTCGAGGGACTCTCCTACGCTGAGATAGCCACGATCACGCAGAGCACGGTTCCCGCGGTGCGCAGCCACCTGTTCCGCGCCCGGCGCACCCTAGCTCTCAAGCTCGGTGGCTGGAGGTGACGACACCGTGACCGACGACAGCGCGAGCGACGACAGCGCGACCGACAGCAGCGCGACCGACGACAGCGCCGATGCCGTCCGGCGACGCCTGCAACCGGCCGAGGCCACGCTGCCCTGCGGACGCCGCGTCGATGAGACCTTGGAGCAGGCGGCCGAGGGCGGGGCCGACGATCTCGACGACCACCAGAGCACGTGCCCGCACTGCCAGGCCGCGCTGCTGGAGTTCTCCGCCCTCTGGCAGCCGGTCCGCGACCTCGTGGCCGCGCCCGTGACCGCGCCCGCCGACCTCGCCGACCGCGTGATGCGACGTGTCCACCAGATGGTGACCGACACCTGGTTCACGCTGCAGCTCACCGAGCTGGGCTCGTTGAAGATCGCCGCCCGGATCGTGGCCCGGATCGCCCGGGACGCGGCCCGGCAGGTTCCCGGTGTCCGGGTCGCCCTCGGCCGCAGCACCGCCAGCCGCCTGGTCCGCCTGGTCGAGCGGGCCACTTTCTCCCACCGGCATCCCGATGCCGCGGTCGGCGTGCTCGGGCGCACCGCCGCGGTCGAACTCGCGGTGGCAGTGCAGTACGGCGAGCCGGTGCACGACATCGCTCGCGAGGTCCAGCAGCGGGTCATCCTGCAGCTGCGCGAGAGCATCGGCCTGGAGTCGGTCACCGTCAACGTCACGGTCGACGACGTCGTGCAGTAGGTAGCCACGGCTGGCTGGGCCGAACTGCTTGACGGGCAACGCTATACCGGGTATGTATACTCCGTATAGTGGCCCGGTTGTGGGCGTTCCCGAGGAGGTCAGGTGTCGATCCGGTACGGGCTGTTGGCCCTGCTGCAGCGCCAGCCCATGTACGGCTACCAGCTGCGCGGCGAGTTCGAGGCGAGCACCGGGGGGACGTGGCCGCTGAACGTCGGGCAGGTCTACACGACCCTGTTCCGGCTGGAACGTGACGGCGCGGTGGCCGCGACCGGGCACGTCGAGTCCGACGACCCGGAATTGCAGAAGACATACGCGATCACCGAGCGGGGCTGCGCCGAGTTGGCCGACTGGTTCGCCACGCCGGTCAGCCGGTCCCGGCCGCCGCGCGACGAGCTGGCGATCAAGCTGGCCATGGCCATCGCGTCCCACGGCGTCGACGTGGCCGCGGTCATCCAGGGTCAGCGCACGGCCACCCTGCGCTCGCTGCAGGACTACACCCGGCTCAAGAGCCGCAGCGACGAGGTCGAGTTGTCCTGGCTCCTGGTGCTGGATTCGCTGATCTTCAACGCCGAGGCCGAGGTCCGCTGGCTCGACCACTGCGAGGCCCGGCTAGTGCGATTCGCTCCCCAGGGGGCTTCGCCCCCCGGACCCCCCGCCCAGAAGGGCGCTGCCCCTCTGGACTCCCCGCCGGGGGCGCTGCCCCCGGAGTCCGCCACCTCGTCCGTGCGGAGCCGGTCGTGACCGCCGCCGCCGAGGACGTACGTCGGACCGGTACGCCGGAGTCCGCCCCCGTGCTCGCCGTCCGCGACCTGACCCGGGTGCACTCCTCGGGGCAGACCGCCGTCCACGCCCTGCGCGGGCTGACCCTGTCCGTGGCCGCGGGCGAGCTGGTCGCGGTCATGGGACCGAGCGGATCGGGCAAGTCCACCCTGCTCAGCCTGGCCGGCGGACTGGACACCGCGACCTCGGGCGAGGTGCTCGTCGAGGGTGAGCCGTTGTCCCGTAAGTCGCGCAGCCAACTCGCCGCACTCCGCCGGCGTTCGGTGGGCTACGTGTTCCAGGACTTCAACCTGCTCCCCGCCCTCACCGCGGTCGAGAACGTGGCCCTGCCCCGCGAACTGGACGGCGTGTCTGCCCGCGCCGCGCGGCAGGAGGCGCTCGACGCGCTGCGCGACGTCGGCCTGCCGGAGCTAGGCGACCGGTTCCCCGACGCGATGTCGGGCGGCCAGCAGCAGCGGGTGGCCATCGCCCGGGCCTTGGTCGGTCCGCGCCGGCTGCTGCTGGCCGACGAACCGACCGGAGCCCTGGACACCGACACCGGCGAGTTCGTGCTGCGCCTGATTCGCCGCCGTTGCGACGAGGGCGCGGCCGGCCTGCTCGTGACCCACGAGGCCCGCCACGCGGCGTGGGCCGACCGCGTCGTGTTCCTGCGCGACGGGCTGATGGTCGACGACACCGGCCGGGTCTCGTCGGTCGACTCGCTGCTGGGCAGCGACACCTGATGGCCGGCCGGCTGGCCAGCTGGCGGCTGGCGCTGCGGATCGCCCGCCGGGAGGCCGGGCGAAACCGCGGGCGCAGCCTCCTGATCGTGGCCATGATCGCGCTGCCCGTACTCGGGCTGAGCGCAGCCGACGTGATGATCCGGACGGCGGACCTCGATCCCACCGAGACCGCCCGCCGTGAACTTGGCGCGGCCGACCTCAGTGTCCAGCTCGTCGCGCAAGGCCCGATCACCCAGAACCCCGTGAACTTCTTCAGCTACACCTTCGAGGGCGAGCCGGCGTACGGCAATGCCGAGCCGGAGCTGCCGGCCGGCAGCGCGCTGACCCCGCTCGAGGACGGGACCGTGACCGTGCGGACGGTCGCCGGTGAGCGCTCGGCGCTCGTCCGCACCCTCGACGTCACGTCCCCGCTGACCGACGGCCTCACGCACCTGCTCGAGGGCCGGTTGCCCGAATCGGACGGCGAGGTGGCCATCAGCCCCGCGCTGTCCGAGCGGACGGCGGCCGGTGTCGGA
>JACCSC010000471.1 GCA_013813215.1 Geodermatophilaceae bacterium
GACCTGATGCGCCCGCACAACCTGCCGCTGGTGATGATCGGTGCCGGCCTGTTGTGGTTCGGTTGGTTCGGCTTCAACGCCGGCTCCGCGGTGGCTGCAAACAACACCGCCGCGGTGGTCTGGGTGAACACCATGGTCGCCACCGGTGCCGCCTCGCTGGGCTGGCTGCTGGTGGAGAAGCTGCGTGACGGGCACGCCACGTCCCTCGGCGCGGCCTCCGGGGTCGTGGCCGGCCTGGTCGCGATCACGCCGTCCTGCTCGGCGGTCTCCCCGATCGGCGCCATCGTGCTCGGTGCCGTGGCCGGCGCCCTGTGCGCCCTCGCGGTGGGCCTGAAGTACCGCTTCGGGTACGACGACTCCCTGGACGTGGTCGGTGTGCACCTGGTCGGCGGTCTGGTCGGCACGATCGGCGTCGGCTTCCTGGCTACCGCCGCGGCGCCGGCCGCGGTCGACGGCCTGCTGTATGGCGGCGGCGTCGACCAGCTCTGGCGGCAAACCGTCGGTGCGTTGGCCGTGCTGGTCACGTCGTTCGTCCTGACGTACCTCATCGGGCTGGCCATCGAGAAGACGATGGGCTTCCGGGTCGACGAGGAGGATGAGTTGACCGGCATCGACACGGTGATCCACGCCGAGTCCGGGTACGACTTCAGCCAGCTCGCCTCCGGTGGCGGCGGTTCGTCCGCGGGTCGGCCGCTGGGCGCGCCCGTCCCGACCGGCAAGGGGGCGCGGGCATGAAGCTCGTCACCGCGATCGTCAAGCCGTTCAAGCTGGACGCGGTCAAGCAGGCCCTGGAGACCGTGGGGGTCTCTGGCCTGACTGTGAGCGAGGTGCAGGGCTTCGGCCGGCAGAAGGGGCACACCGAGGTCTACCGGGGCGCGGAGTACCAGGTGGAGTTCGTGCCCAAGGTCCGCATCGAGGTTCTCGTCGACGATGCCGACGCTCAGCGGGTGACCGACACCATCGTCGATGCGGCTCGGACCGGTTCGATCGGCGACGGCAAGGTGTGGGTAGTCCCGGTGGACGAGATCGTGCGCGTGCGGACGGGGGAGCGTGGCCCGGACGCGATATGACTCCCCTGGGGCTGACGCCCCCGGACCCCCGCTCCGGGGGGCGCTGCCCCCCGGAAGCCCCCCGCCGGGGGCTCCGCCCCCGGACAACAGCCCCGGAAGCCCCCCGCCGGGGGCCGCGTCCCCGGACATCCTGCGTGAGTGTCGCGCCGCCCTGCTGGCCGACGCCGCGCTGGCCGGGGCCGACCTGCGGCTGACCCTGTCGGGTGTGCACGATGCATGGCTCGCTGACCTGCTGGCCGAGGCCCGGCACAGTGCCCCCGGGGTCGACGTGGCGCTCGTCGCCGTCGGCGGTTTGGGCCGGGAGGAGATGGCGCCGTACAGCGACCTCGACCTGGTCCTGGTCCACGACGGCGGTCCCGCGGTGGCCGGGGTGGCCGCAGCGGTGTGGTACCCGATCTGGGACAGCGGCGTCGGCCTGGACCATTCGGTGCGCACGGTGCCCGAGGCGCGCGCCGCGGCCGAACGCGACGCGAAGGTGGCCCTCGGCCTGCTGGACGCCCGGCACGTCGCCGGGGCGCCGTGGCTGAGCAACTCGCTGCGCGCCACGGCGTACCAGGTGTGGCGGGCCAAGGCGACGACCCACCTTCCGACGCTGGCCGCGTCCCTGGAGCTGCGCCACCGCACGGTCGGCGAGCTGGCGTTCCTTCTCGAGCCGGACCTCAAGGAGAGCCTCGGCGGGCTGCGCGACGTCGTCGTCCTGCGCGCGCTCGCGGCGGCGCAGCTCGTCGACGAGCCGGCGCCGGCCGTGGTCGCGGCGCACACGCTGTTGCTGGACGTTCGGGGCGAGCTGCACCGCGGCGTCGGCCGGTGCCTGGACCGACTGGTGCAGCAGGAGCAGGAGCGGATCGCCCGGGCGGTGGGCCGGGCCGATGCCGACGACCTGCTCCGAGCGGTGTCCGCGGCCGGTCGCACGATCCGCTTCGCCTCGGAGACCGCATGGCGGACGGTCGACGCCGAGCTGTCGCGGCGAGGGCGCTGGCGCTCGCGCCGCCGCCCCGACCGCCGCCCGCTGGCCGAGGGGATCGTGGAGTACGGCGGTGAGGTCATGCTCGCCCGGGCCGCCGAACCAGCCTGGGACGCCGGTCTGGTACTTCGGGCGGCCGCCGCGGCGGCGTCGGCCCGGCTGCCGATCTCACCGTTCACCCTGCGCCGGCTCGGCGACCAGGCGCCGGCGCTGCCGGTGCCCTGGCCGGAGGCGGTGCGGGACTCGCTGGTCCGGCTGCTGGGCACCGGCCACGCCGCCGTCCCGGTGATCGAGGCGCTGGACCAGCACGGGCTGGTCAGCCGGCTGCTGCCGGCCTGGGAGGGTGTCCGCTCCCTGCCCCAGCGCAACCCGGTGCACCGCTTCACCGTCGACCGGCACCTCGTCGAGTGCGCGGCCGAGGCTTCCGCGCTGACCCGCCGGGTGGCCCGGCCGGATCTGTTGCTGCTGGCCGCCCTGCTGCACGACATCGGCAAGGGCAACGCCGGTGACCACAGCGAGACAGGAGCCGAGATCGCGTTCGAGATCGGCGAACGGATCGGCCTGCTGCCCGCGGACGTGGACGTCGTGGTGCGGCTGGTCCGCCACCACCTCCTCCTCCCGAACGCCGCCACCCGCCGCGACCCCGACGACCCCGCGACCGTCGACGCGGTGGTTAGCGCGGTCCGCGGCTCGCGGGCGGAGCTGGACCTGCTGCACGCGCTGTGCGTCGCCGACGCCCGCGCCACCGGGCCGGCGGCGTGGAGCGACTGGAAGGCGGCGTTGGTCAGTGGCCTGGTCGACCGGGCCCGCGGGGCGATGACCGGTACGCCGTACGGGCCGCCCGAACTGCCCGAGGAGGCGCGGCTGGCGGCGCGGCTGGACCATCCGACGATCACCCCGCTGCGCTGGCCCGGGACGGGCGCCGAGCGGTTCGACCCGGCCGACGAAGGTGCGGGTGAGCTGGTCGTGGTCGCCCCCGACACGCCGGGGCTGCTGAGCCGGCTGGCCGGGCTGTTCGCCGTACACGGGCTGGAGATCGTGACGGCCACGGTGACCACGCAGGGCTCCAAGGCGGTCAACGTCTTCCGGGTCGCCGCCCGCTTCGGGCGGGTCACGGACCTGCAGGTGTTGCGGGCCGACTTCGCCGCCCTGCTGGCCGGCCGGTTCCCCCTGGCTGCCCGGCTCGCTGCCGCCGAGCGTGCGTATCCGCCGGCCACCGGCGCGGACGACGCGCTCGTCCTGTGGTTCGACGGCGCGGCGAGCGCGGCGACCGTCGTGGAGGTGCGGGCGGCGGACTCGATCTGCCTGCTGCACCGATTGACCGCGGCTCTGGAACGCTGCCGGCTGGACGTCCGCTCCGCCCGGATCAGCACGCTCGGCGGCTCGGTCGTGGACGCCTTCTCGGTCACCACGTCGGCGGGCGCACTGGTCACCGATCCGGCGCTGCGGACGGCGGTCGAGCAAGCCCTGCTGGCCGCAGCCGTGACGGGCAACGACCTCTCCTCGTAGGGGTTGCCTTCGAGTCGGCTCGAAGGCCTAGCGTTCCTGCTCGTGAAGGCCTTGCGTATTTCCGAACTCGCCGAGCGCGGTGGCGTTCCCGCGACGACCGTGCGGTACTACGAGCAGCTCGGGCTGCTGAGCCCGGCGCCGCGCACCGCGGACAACCATCGCCGGTACGACGACGACGCGCTGACCGAACTCCGATTCGTCACCCAGGCCAAGCAGCTCGGGCTGTCCCTGACCGAGATCCGCGAGCTGGTGGCGATCCGGCATACCGGTCGGTGCGCCTCGGTGCAGGCCCGGTTGGCCGCCCTGGTCGTCGACAAGCGCGGCGCGGTGGCCGATCGGGTGCGCGAGCTCGGCGAGTTGGGGGCCGAGCTCCAGGTGGCGGCCGAGCACCTCGAGTCCACGCCGGCCGACGGGCCGTGCCGCGGCGACTGCGGCTGCAGTCCCGAAGTGCTGCGCACCGATCCGGCCGCGCCTGACCCGGCCGCGGCCGGGCCGGCCGGACCGATTCCGGTGGCCTGCACCCTGAGCAAGTCGGAGCAGCCGCAGCGGACGGACGAGTGGGCCCGGATCGCCCGCCAGGCGACCCGCCGTGAGGTCGGATCCTCCGGGCTGCGCCTCGTGTTTCCCCTCGATGCCGGGCTGGCCGCCGGGCTCGCCGACCTGTGCACCCGGGAGCTGGGGTGCTGCGGATTCTTCGAGTTCGCGCTGCAGATCAGCGGCACCGAACTCGTCCTCACGGTGGCCGGTCCGCCGCCCGCCGACTTGATCGCGCTGCTGCCCTCGGAGTTGTCAGTCACAGCCCAGATCGCAGCATCGGATCCGCTCACGGTCGCCAGCACGCCGTCAGCGCATCCGAAAGAGTGAAACGACATCTTGGCGGCGCAGCTTCAGCCGGTGGGTGGCTTCACCAGTTGTGCCGTCCCCGTGCGCTGTCCCCGGTTCACCGGCGCCGGCGGCCACCTAGTGCCGCATCAGGCAACCTTCGCCCGTCACCGGCCAGACCCCACTCCGGCCGGCCCTTGATGACCCAGGCGGGAAGAAGTGGGCACGAACGACGGCGACACGCCGGGCGAACCGGTACCAACTGCCCACTTTGCGGGAGGACAGCTGGCAAGTGGGCAGTTCGGGCATCCGGCCGTCGTGGTGGTGCACCCCGGCGACCACCGGACCCCTGGCCACGTGCCGGCCGTGCGCGCAGCACGTGCTCGGGTGCGCCGGCGTCCAGGGCCGCACCCTGGCCGGTGCCTCGCGGTCGGTCGAACTCGCCAGCCCCTGGTACGGCCGGCCGACAGGGCAAGAGTT
>JACCSC010000279.1 GCA_013813215.1 Geodermatophilaceae bacterium
GCCGCTTCCTGCCCGGCGCCGACGAGACCCGACCCAAGGGGCGGGCGGCGCGCAGCGCGCCGATCTGCCGGATCTGCGGCGCGGCCCTCGTGCTGGCCTCGCAGCGGGCGGTACGCCGGTGCGCCGACTGCCCGAGTGACTACGACGAGGCGCTGTTCGAACGGCTGCGGGCCTGGCGGTCCGGAGAGGCCGGGCAGCGCAAGGTGCCGGCGTACGTCGTGTTCTCCGACGCGACCCTGACCGCGATTGCCGAGAGCCGGCCGGCCAGCGTGCCCCAGCTGCTGGCGGTGCCAGGGATCGGGCCGGGCAAGCTCGACCAGTACGGCGAGGCGGTCCTGGCCCTCGTTCGGGGAGACTCGCCGCCGGGCTGAGCGCGGTTCCCCCGATCGTCACCGAAACGTCACCTGTAAATACATTGCACCCCGGGGCAAGGCAGTCCTAGCCTCCATGAGTCGCGGAACGATCCACCCTGCTCCGCACACGTCAACTGGGCCCGGCCCGACACGAGAGGAGGCTCCAGTGATGACCAAGTCGATGCACATGCCGGTCGCTGCCGCCGCCTTCGTGCGCACGGTGCCGCCGATCGGCTACGTGCTGGGGGACAGCTCTGTCTCCGGCACGTTTGCGCAGCGCTCGGCCCACGTCGGTGTCGACCTCGTCGCCGATGACGTGGCGGGTGTCCTGCCTCGAGGAGTCCCTGTCTGAGTACGACCAGACTCCGGCTCACGTCGAGGCCGCGGATTCCCACCACTGGGAACCGCGGCCTTTGTGTTTTCCCGACCCGACAGCGCCGCCCACCGCAGCACGACCGCCACAGCACACCGCCACCACCAGCACCCCGACCGCCCATCCCGCACGGCACAACTCGCTGCACCACCCCCGCAGCGACATCAAGGAGGTGACCCCGGTGCACGCCGTACTGGCACCGATCGCACGCCCGGAACTCCCGGCGCCGACCGCGCTGCCCCTGACCGACATCGACCCGGTCGACTACCCCGCGGCCGACCGGCTGCCCTGCCGGGTCGAGGATCCCGACCTGTGGTTCGCCGAGACTCCCGCCGACCTCGAAACCGCCAAGAGCTTCTGCGCCGACTGCCCCGTCCGGAACGCGTGCCTGACCGGGGCACTGTCCCGTCGGGAGCCCTGGGGTGTCTGGGGGGGCGAGATCTTCGACCACGGGGTCGTGATCGCCCGCAAGCGTCCGCGGGGCCGTCCCCGCAAGGAGGTCGCCGCATGAGTGGACTCGCCACCGATCACCGCAGCGCCCTCCACCTGACCACACCGCTCGGCTGCGCCGAGCACGTTCCGAGGAGTACGACCATGTTGCTCATGCACGAAGACCTGGCTCGCGCGCGAATGCGCGAGCTGCACAGCGACGCCGTCGCGTCCGCCCGGGCTCGCCGGGTGCTCGCCGCTCGTCGCTGGCAGCGCCGGGCCGACCGGGCCGCCCTGCGCGCCCGGCTGGCCCGCAACGCCATCCGCTGACCCGAGGCGTCGAGACGGCCCACCCTCTCCGGTGGGTCGCCTCGCCGCGTTCAGCGCGCGGCGATCCGCTGGATCACCGAGTCGCCGAGGTCGTGCCCGACCGACCACCAGTAACCCGCGGGGTCGTAGGCGACACCCCTGAGATTGCTGTAGTCACCGGCCGGTACGTCGACGTACCGCCGCCCCGTCCAGTACAGGCTCAGCCGCTCGGCGAACGCCGACACCGCGGTGATGCCCACCGAGAAGACCGCGTTGCGGGAGATCCCCGCGACGGCCAGCAGCTGGGTGGATGCACCCACCTGGGGCACCGGCAGGCTGGTCCAGCCCGATCCGGTGTTGCCGATCGTGATGCCAGCCGCGGTCTGCAATGCGAAGTTGTTCGACGTCCCGACCGCCCAGACGCCGCCGCCGGGGACGTAGGTCACCGACTGCAGCGTGCTCGGGACCGGCAACACGGGGTCACCCGGCGCGACCTGGGTCTGCCACAGCGCGCCCGACTTCGACAGGACGAAGCCGCTGTCCTGACCCGAGGCGGTCCGGCAGCTGCCCACCATGACCAGCGTCGTCCCGACGGCGTCGACGTCGTTCAGCGTCGTGGCGGCCACGCAGCCGGCGACGGCGGGTACGTCGACCAGTGACCACGACGAGCCGTTCCACTGCATCGCCAAGGGCCGGGTCACATTCCCGTTGGGGTCCTCGTAACTGCCGACCGCGAACGCCGACGTCGCGCTGAGGTGGGCCACGGAGTACAGGACGCT
>JACCSC010000523.1 GCA_013813215.1 Geodermatophilaceae bacterium
CGGCCACGACGAACGGCTGGACGGCGCCCGGCGCGGCCAGCTCCAGCAGCGGGGTACCGGCCGCCTCCAGGGCCGAGCGCAGCGCCGGATCCGCCGCGATGACGTCGAGAACTCCGGACAAGCTCACGTAGCTACACACCCCTCGGGACAGCACGAGAACCCCGAAACCGGTAGGTTGCGGGGTCGCCCGCGACAGTACGCCGCCCCCGGACGGGCGGCACCGTGGGCAAGCCCCCCGGCAGCACGTGGGCGGGCCCACCGGCGAAGGGAAGACCTCGGTGACCTGCCTGCTGACCGGCGGCGCCGGCTACATCGGCGGGCACGTCGCGCGTCGCCTGCAACGCGCCGGGCACGAGGTGGTGATCCTGGACGATTTGTCGACCGGGTTACCGGCGCGGGTGGCAGGCCTGCCGCTCATCGAGGCCAGTCTCGTGACCGATCCCGACCGGCTGCGCCAGGCGCTCACCGAGCACGCAGTGCACGGGATCGTCCACCTGGCGGCCAAGAAGGCAGTGCCGGAGTCGGTAGAGCGTCCGCTGTACTACTACGAGCAGAACGTGCAGGGCACGATCGCCTTGCTCCAGGCGGCGGCGAAGGCCGATGTGCGGTGGACGCTGTACTCCTCGAGCGCCGCGGTCTACGGGAGCACCGGTGACGGCTTGGTCGACGAGGACCACCCCACGGCGCCGACCAGCCCGTACGGCGAGACGAAGTTGGCCGCGGAATGGCTCGTCCGCCGGAACGCCGAGGCGCAGGGCACGGCCTGGGCGTCCCTGCGCTACTTCAACGTGGCCGGCGCGGCCGACGCGATCCTGGCCGACCGTGGGGTCTTCAACCTGCTGCCGATCGTCCTGCGGGCCCTCGACCGGGGCGAGGACATCGAGGTCTTCGGTGGCGACTGGCCGACACCGGACGGCTCGTGCGTACGCGACTACGTGCACGTCGAGGACCTGGCCGAGGCGCACCTGACCGCGGTGCATGCGCTGGAGGACGGGCGGCTGGCGGCCGGGATCTTCAACGTCGGCCGGGGCGAGGGCGTCAGCGTGCTGGCGATGCTGGCCGCGGTGGAGCGGGCGGTCGGCAGCCCGGTTCCCTACCGCATCGTGGCCCGGCGGCCTGGCGATCCGGCCAGCGTGGTGGCCGACGCGGCCCGGATCCAGCGGGAACTCGGCTGGCGGGCCCATCGCGACCTGGCCGACATCGTGCACAGCGCCTGGCAGGCCTGGGCGCAGCCAGCGTGACCTCGGTTGGCGGCGGTCGTCGTACGGCGACGCGCGATAAGCTACCTTCTTGGTCACCAAGACCGGATTCGCCGGTATTCATGGCGGACACAGAACTGCGCGTCCCGAAGGGTTCCTGGTATGGATCTGCTCTTGACCGTGGCCGGCTTCTTCGTCGGCATCGTCGTGGGCCTGACCGGGATGGGCGGCGGCGCCCTGATGACCCCCGTCCTGGTGCTGTTCTTCGGGATCCCGCCGCTGGCCGCAGTGTCCAGCGACCTCGTGGTCTCGGCGGTCATGAAGCCGGTCGGTGCCGTAGTGCACCTGCGTCGCGGCACCGTCTACCTCAAGATCGTCGGCTGGCTCTGCGTCGGCTCGATCCCGTGTGCCTTCCTCGGCGTGCTGATCTCCCGGGCACTCGGCGAGAGCGGCGACGTGCAGGAAGTGACGAAGTTCGCCCTCGGCATCGCGCTGCTGATCGCCACCGCCGGCCTGCTCTACCGCTCGTACCTACGGATGGTCAGCAAGGCCAAAGTGCGCGCCGGGCTGCTGCCGGCCGAGCCGGCCGGCGATGTCGTCATCACGGCGCGGCCGGTCCCGACCGTGATCGTGGGCGCGATCGGTGGCGTGATCGTGGGGATGACCTCGGTGGGCTCGGGATCGCTGATCATCATCGCGATGCTGTCGCTGTACCCGGCGATGAAGGCATCCGGGTTGGTCGGAACCGACCTGGTGCAGGCGGTGCCGCTGGTGATGTCCGCGGCCCTCGGACACATCCTGTTCGGCGACTTCCAGATCGATCTCACCCTGTCGTTGCTGCTCGGCTGCCTGCCCGGGGTCTACCTGGGGGCCCGGCTGTCGGCGTACGCCCCGGACGGGATCGTGCGGCGGGCGCTGACCTTCGTGCTGCTCGCCTCCGCTCTCAAGCTGTTGGGCGCGAGCAACCTGCTGACCGTGCTCATCCTGGCCGCTGCCGTTGTCCTGTTGCCCCTGTTGTGGGCCTGGCTGCGCACCCGGCAGGGGTTGCCGGCCCGGTCGCGGATGTTCCCCCGAGCGCGCGGCCAGCAGCCCCCGGCGTCCCGGTCGGACGCGGAGGCACCCAGCACGGCGGCGGACCACGGGGCCGACACCGGCCGGCACCCGTAGTCCTGAGCCAGCCTCAGCCGGTCAGCGCCTACGGCCGGCTTGGGCGACGTTCTGCCAGGCGTCTTGGCTGTCTGGGTCGTTGAGTCGCCAGTCGCCCTTCTCGCCCAGAGCGTCCCAGTACAGCCACATCGAGATGGTGCCTTCCGCGGCCAGCCACGCCGCGTCCTGGGCGATCACC
>JACCSC010000524.1 GCA_013813215.1 Geodermatophilaceae bacterium
GTTTGGGCGCTCGGATGTGCACCAACTGCCCACTTCTGATCATCGATGTCGGCTCCCGGCCCCCGGCAGACATCTAGCGGAACGACGCCCCGCGAAGCGGCTCCGGCTGGCCTCGCAGTCAGCGCAGGCGCGGCAAGGGGTCGACCAGGCCGGTCCCCACCGCACCCAGGCCGGCGCCGACGCCGAGGCCGGCGACGATCGCCCCCGCTCGCAGACGACCCGCCTTGCGCAGCACGGTGGCCGCCAGCAGCGCGAGCGTGCCGCCGACGGGAAGGTTGGAGCGGCGCAACCGGGTCGACCCGACCCGGACGTCCCACCACGGCGAGATCGGATCGCGGTGCGCCCGCCGGGTGACGGCGACGCCGGCCGCGAGCCCGGCGGCCGCGGCGATGGCCGGCTTCATGCCCGCACCCGCCGCATCGCCCCGCCGACGGCAGAACGGACGGCCAGGTAGACCAGCGCGCCGAGGCCGGTATTGGCCACGGCGAGGGCCGCGCCCGCGAACAACTCCCCCGGCGAGGTGGTCACGCCGGAGGCCACGAGGACGAGCGGCCAACCCACAGCAGCCGTCGGCAGCGTCCACCGCCACCAGCGCCCGAGGACGACACCGAGCAGGATCAGCGTCGGGATCATCGCGCCTCCCAGAAGAGGGAGTCAGCCTAACCCGCTCACCGGTACTCGACTGCGGCGTCGAGCAACCACTCGACGAGGTAGCGGGAGAAGGACGTTCGGACCCAGATGCGGTACGTCGGGCCGTCGTCGGGCCGGGCGAGGACCACCTGCGCCTTGGCCAGCATCGTCCGGGCCGACGAGCCTGGTCCGAAGGATCGCCGGTGCAGGTCGATCGAGCAGCCATGGGCCAGTACCTCCGCCGCGGACGGCCCGGTCAGTTCGAGGACCACGAAGCCGGCGGACACGTCGACGGCCGACGTCCGCGGACCCGTCGCTCGCAGCGGGTGCACCAGCCCGGCCTCCAGCCCGCCCGACTCGTCGGGCCGATCGTCGAGCAGCCACCAGCCCGGCCCGAGCCACACCGCGAGCCGGCCGCCCACCTGCGACGTTCGACCGGGGCCCGGCAGGGTCAAGTCGAGCGCCGCCTGGACCGGTCCGGTGTTCCCCAGATCACCGTCCTCCGCGGTCGACAGCCGCAGCTCGACCAGGGTGCGCCTGGCCACGTCGCACAGCTCAACCGTCACGGCGCGCCCCGTCCGGGTCGTATGCCGCCGGCGGGACCACCCGTACCGCGGTGGGCACCCCGTCGTCCACCGCGTCCAACACCTCACCGTGCCGTTGCGATCCGGCGGAGAGCAGGGCCAGCGCGAACGGCGTACCCAGGGCCACCGAGTCGTACGACGACGTGACGTGCCCATGCATGGGCACCGGGGTGTCGGTGAGCCGGGCCCCGGGTGACACCAGCTGCGCGCCTTCGGCGACACGGGTCCGGCCGTCGACCGGGACCAGCCCGACCAGCTGCCGCCGGCCCGGATCGATGGTGTGCGGCCGGGCGTAGGACCGCTTCCCGACGAAGTCGGGCTTCTTCTTCGAGACGATCCACGCCATGCCGAGGTCCTGCGGAGTGGTCGTGCCGTCGGTGTCCTGCCCGACGATCGGGTAGCCCTTCTCGGCCCGCAGGACGTGCATGGTCTCGGTCCCGTACGGCGCTATCCCGTACGCCGCTCCGGCCGCCAACACCTCGGTCCACACGTTCAGCGCATGCCACGTCGCGACGTTGATCTCGTAGGCCAGCTCGCCGGAGAACGACACCCGCATGACCCGGGCGGGCCCACCGGCCACGACCGCCTCGCGCAGCGTCATGAACCCGAACCCCTCGACACTGACGTCGAGGCCAGGGGCGAGCGCCGCCAGAACGTCGCGCGAGCGCGGGCCGACCAGGGCCAGCGTCGACCACTGATCGGTCACCGACGTGCAGCGCACGTCGAGCAAGGGCCATTCGGTCTGCAGCCATTCCTCCAGCCACTCCAGAACCCGCGCCGCGTTGCCCGTCGTGGTGCTCATCAGCCACCGGTCGTCGGCCAGTCGGGCGGTGGTCCCGTCGTCGAAGGCCATCCCGTCCGGTCCGCACATCACGCCGTAGCGCACCTTGCCGACGGCGAGCATGGAGAAGGCGTTGGTGTAGAGCCGATCCAGCAGGACGCCGACGTCGTCGCCTTGCAGCTCGATCTTGCCCAACGTCGAGGCGTCCATCACCGCGACGCCGGTGCGGGCGGCCGCGCACTCCCGGCGTACGGCGGCGTCCAGGTCCTCGTCGCCGACCGGGAAGTACCACGGCCGCTTCCACTGCCCGACATCCTCGAAGACAGCGCCGTGCTCGACGTGCCAGTCGTGCAGCGCGGTGAGCCGCTCCGGATCCGCCAGCCGCCCGCGGTCCCGGCCGGCGAGCAGGGCGAAGGAGATCGGCGTGTACGGCGGCCGGTACGTGGTCGTCCCGATCTCGTCGATCGGGCGGCCGGAGAGCTGGGCCAGCACGCCTACCGTCAGCACTCCCGAGCCTCGGCCCTGGTCGGCCGCCGTGCCGATGGTGGTGAAGCGTTTGACGTGCTCCGCCGAGGTCAGGCCGGCGCCCACCGCGCGCTGGAGGCCGTGCAACGTCGCGTCCCGCTGCAGGTCGAGGAACACGCTGGCCGGGTCGCCTCCGGGCACCAGGAAGTACGCCGCTGGCGGTGCTCCCCAGGGCAGGCCACTTTCGACAGTCGGCGGGTACGGCGGTTCGGTGGGGAACCCGGCGCCGCTCGCAGCCGCCGCCCCCGCGCGAGCCCCGTCGGCCAGCGCAGTGGCCAGGTCGACCGTGCCGGTGACCGCCCCGGCCACGTGGGTGGCCTGCGCCGGCCGGCCCGGCACGAAGCCGGCCACGGCGTCGGACCAGACGATCTGCCCCCCGGACTGGCTGAACAGCTGCACGGCCGGGTTCCAGCCGCCGGACACGGCCAACAGGTCGGCCTCCACGATGCTGCCGTCGCTCAGCCCGACGGCGGCGAGGACGCCATGGGCGTCCGCACGGGTTCCGGTGACCCAGGTACCGCCCCGGACGTCGACGGTCCGCACCACCTCGACCCCGGCCTCGGCGAGGTCGGTTGCGGCCGCGAGGGCACCGTCGTGGGCGCCGAAGACGACGGCCCGGCGGCCGGGTCGGACGCCATAGCGCCAGCAGTACGCCGCGCCGGAGGTGGCCAGCATTATCCCGGGCCGGTCGTTGTCGGGAAAGCCGATCGACCGCTCGTGCGCCCCGGTGGCCAGCACGACCTGGCGGGCCCGGATGTGCCACAACCGCTGGCGCGCAACGGAAACCGGTACCGCGTCACCCAGGTGGTCGGTTCGCCGCTCGACCGCGACGAGGGAATTGTGGTCGTAGTAGCCGGCCACCGTGGTCCTGGTGAGGACACGGACCTCCGGGAGCGAAGCCAGTTCGGCGGCCACCCCGTCCGCCCAGCCGGTGCCGAGCCGGCCGTCGATCCTGACCCGCGCCGCGTGCAGCCAGCCGCCGAGGCGAGGCTGGTCATCGATCAGCAGGACCCGGGCGCCGCTGCGGCCGGCGGCCAGCGTCGCCATCAACCCGGCCGGCCCGCCGCCGACGACCAGGACGTCGGTGTGCGCGAAGGTCTTGTCGTAGCGCGCGGTGTCGGCCTCGGCCGGCAGGGCGCCCTTCCCGGCCAGGGTGCGTACCCGCAGCCCGTCGTGCG
>JACCSC010000015.1 GCA_013813215.1 Geodermatophilaceae bacterium
TTCGCGCTGCTCGAGACGTGGGCCCAGTCGCGCGAGGACGGCAACGGCACGACGCCGGAGTTCGTGGCCCTGGCCGAGCAGATCTCGGGCCAGCAGCTGGACGGCTTCTTCGACGCCTGGCTGTTCACCGGGAGCAAGCCGCCGCTCGCCTGACCGGCAAGAGACTTCCCGGCGTACCAGCTGCCCGGCGTGCCAACTGGACCCTTGGGGAGCCGCCGGCGGCCGGCCCCGTTGCGTCCGACCTGAGCGTGCCAAGTACCTCACGTCCAGGTCGGACGGAAAGCCGGCGGGATGGGTGGCGCGGTTGTCGCCGGAGAGCGGCCCTCGTCCCAGCAGGCGTTCGTCAAACGGGACGACCACACTCAACCGCATCGCGGCAGATGCGGACGCGCGGAGCTGGGCATGACCGGGCAGCCCGCTGCGACAACGGTCTGAGTGCGCGTTCGCGACTCCTGGTCGGAGGGGGACGCCCAAGAAGGTGGACCCGGAGCTGACACGGAACAGCCCGCGGGGTGCCACTGGCACGGTCGCCGTTCCGCTGCTTCACTTTGAGGATGAGTGAACGTGACGACTTTCTCACCTGGGTGAACTCCGAGGTCAAAGAGGCAGAGATGGCGGTGCACAACGGCGACGCCACTGCTCGCCGCGCGATCTGGTCCCGCAAGGAACCAGTCAGCGTCTTCGGTGCCTGGCAGAGCGTGGTCGGACGCACCGAGGTCGACGAACTCTTCAGCTTGCTGGAGGGGAGCTTCTCCGGCTGCACGTCGTACGCCTATGAGATCGTCGCGGCCGACGTCATCGGCGACATGGCGTACACCGTCGGCTACGAGCACACGCAGGCCACCGTCAAGGGGGAGCCGCACACCTACACCCTGCGCGCGACCCAGATCTACCGCCGCGAGGACGACGAGTGGAAAGTGGTCCATCGGCACGGTGACCGACCCCCAGACCAGACCTAGTGTCGCGCTAGGCCCGAGGCGATCCCCACGTGTGGTCGGTACTCCCCTTTGAGGCCGAGGCCGCAAACCTGTTCTTCCAGCTCGTCTCCTCCCGCTACGAACGAGCGTCGCTGATCGTCACCAGCAACAAGCAGTTCGATGGGGCGAAATGTTCGGCGACGACGTCGTCGCAGCAGCCATGATCGATCGCCTCGTCCACCACGCCGAAGTCATCGCCCTCAAAGGCGACAGCTACCGCCTCAAGACCGCGACCTCGGCCGCGTCCCGACCGCCGCAGGACCGACGAATGAAGATCGACTATCCGCAGGGGGTGAATATTGAGATGCCGACAGGGGGTCTGTTTTCGGGCGCCGTTAACAAGACCGCCCAGCACTCCGAAACTCATCGCGCACCCGGTTGTTCTGCGAGGGAACGACGACCCTGACACCCGTTGGGAGTTTCGGCTGTCGCCGGGCTGTACGCGCTGCCCCCATCGGCCGCGCCGGACTAGCTCGGGCAGGATTGACCCCAGCGCTGCGGCCAACCCTCAAGGAGCCATATGTCCGACGTCGACCTGCTGGTGATCGGATCCGGGCCGGGCGGTCAGAAGGCGGCCATCGCCGGCGCCAAGCTCGGCAAGCGCACCGCGGTCGTCGAGCGCGTCAACATGGTCGGCGGGGTGTGCATCAACACGGGCACGATCCCGTCCAAGACGCTGCGCGAGGCGATCGTCTACCTCACCGGGTTGTCCCAACGCGAGGTGTACGGGCACTCCTACCGGCTCAAGCAGGACATCAGCGTGGGCGACCTCTCGGCCCGCACGCAGCACGTGATCGGCCGCGAGATCGACGTTATCCGCAGCCAGCTGGGCCGCAACCGGGTGGCGCTGCTGTCGGGCTCGGCCCGCTTCCACGACCCGCACACCGTCGGCGTACAGGGCGAGGACGGGACCGAGCTGACCGTCCGCGCGGAGCGGATCGTGATCGCCGCCGGCACCCGGCCGGCCCGGCCGGACACCGTCGAGTTCGATGGGCGGACGATCGTCGACAGCGACCAGGTCATCGGCCTGGAGCGGCTGCCCGCGTCGATGGTCGTCGTCGGGGCGGGCGTGATCGGGATCGAGTACGCCTCGATGTTCGCCGCCCTCGGCACGAAGGTCACCGTGGTCGAGCAACGCGAGCGGATGCTGGACTTCTGTGACCTGGAGATCGTGGAGTCCCTGAAGTACCAGCTGCGCGACCTCGCGGTCACGTTCCGGTTCCGCGAGACGGTGGCCTCGGTCGAACGCCACGGCGACGGGACCCTGACCCACCTGGCCAGCGGCAAGAAGATCCCGGCCGACACGGTGCTGTACTCTGCCGGCCGGCAGGGGGTCACCGAGGATCTCGACCTGGACAAGGCCGGACTCAGCGCGGACAAGCGCGGCCGGATTGTGGTCAACGCCGACTACCAGACCGAGGTCCCGCACATCTATGCCGTCGGCGACGTGATCGGGTTTCCCGCGTTGGCCGCCACGTCGATGGAGCAGGGACGGCGGGCCACCCACCACGCCTTCGGCGAGCCCGTCGTGGGCTCGCTCACCACCCTGCAGCCGATCGGGATCTACACGATCCCCGAGATCAGCTACGTCGGGCAGACCGAGGAACAACTCACCGAGTCCTCGATCCCGTTCGAGGTGGGCGTCTCCCGCTACCGCGAGCTGGCCCGCGGGGCGATCCTGGGTGATTCGTACGGGATGCTCAAGCTGCTCGTGCACGCCGAGGATCGGACGCTGCTGGGTGTCCACGTCTTCGGGACCGGGGCGACCGAGCTGGTCCACATCGGGCAGACCGTGATGGGCTGCGGCGGTACCGTCGACTACCTGGTCGACGCGGTGTTCAACTACCCAACGCTGGCCGAGTCGTACAAGGTGGCGGCGCTGGACGCGATGAACAAGATGCGCGCGGTGGCCCGCTTCGCCGGCTAGCGCTATGGTATCACCGCTGATACCGTCTCGCTTATGGCTATGACGCTGCGACTGTCCGAAGCCGAATCGGCCGCGCTGCGCGACGCGGCCGAGCGCGAGGGCCGCTCGATGCAAGACGTCGCCCGCCAGTCGGTCCGTGAGTACATCGAGCGCACGAGCCGGGCCGTGCTTCTCGATCGCATACTCGACCGCGAACTGCCCAGGTACGCCGAAGCGCTCGACCGCCTCGGTCAGTGATCTACCTCAGCCTCCCGGAACTCCTGCACATCGCCGAACGGACCTTGGGTGAGGCCCTAGTCCGCGACCACGGTCTCCTGGAGTCGGCCCTGGCGCGACCGCAGACCACGGTCTTCGGTGTCGACGCCTATCCGGAACTGGCCGAGAAAGCCGCCGCCCTCATGCACTCGATCGCCTGCAACCATGCGCTCGTCGACGGCAACAAGCGGCTGGCGCTTGCCGGCGCGCTGGCGTTCCTGGGTATGAACGGTGCGCGGCTCGACCTCACTAACGACGAGGCGTACGACCTGGTGATCGCGGTAGCTTCAGGCCATCTCGCAGACGTCTCCGAGATCGCCGGCAGGTTGCGCATCGTCGCAGCTGGTCCGGGTCCTACCGCCCCCTAACGGCAGGTCCCGGACCAGCGGGTTCAGGCGGCACGGTCAGGCCAGATCGGCGATGACCGCCCCGTAGTAGTTGGCGACGAACTCTGCCTGCGGTACGGCGAGGCTCAGGTGCCCACCCACCTCGCCCCACGTCCACAGCGACAGCAGGACGTCGCCATCGACATAGGACCCGCCGGGTTCGTCACCGACCGCGAGCGTCGGTGAGTTCAGGGCCACGACGTAGTGGTTCGGGAACTGGTTGAGCAGGAAGCTCTGGTCCAGCGGCACGTGCCGGGCGGCGTTGATCAGGCTGACGTGCAGGAGCAGCGCGATGTCGCGGCCCTCGGTGAACTCCAGACCGGTCGCGTGCGGGATGCCGGGGGTGACCCAGTTCGCCTCGTTGCGCACCACGGCGTAGATGCCCACCGCGGTCAGCCACTCAGCCAGCTCCTCCGGCCGGGTCAGCCCGGCCAGTTCCTGCGCCGGGTCACCGCGCCAGCTGCCCTGCCAGAAGACGTTCGTGCTGTTGCGGATCGCCCCCAGCACCATCCAGTCCGCGCCGTACGTGCTGCCCGAGAACGCCGCGGAGTCCGCCTGGAGCAGCTCGGCGCTCGGCTGCAGCAGCAGCGAGCCGAGGTAGGCCGAGCCGTAGTCGAACAGCGTCGTACCGAGAGAGGCGAAGGAGTACGGGTCGCGAGCCGCCCACATGCACACCAGCGACGCAGGGCCGCACAGGTTCAGGTCGCCCTGCCGGACCAGCCGCGGGTCCGCGACGATCTGGGCGAGCCGGTCGGCCACGGCGGTGCGGTCCAGGCCGTTCCACGGTCCGGTCGCGGCGCCCGAGCGCCAGCCGTCGATCAGCGCGACGGCGTCGGCCACCGAGCTGACCATGCGGGTGTCGGAGGCGCGGGTGTCCGTCAGGTACGACGACAGCGCGTCGCCGTCGGTGAACCAGCCGGTGTCGGTCCGTGAACCCATCTTCAGCCAACCCTGTGGTCGGTGGACGTGTCACCGTTACAGAGGTGCCGGTCGCGGACCTGATACATCGGGAGCGGACCCAGTTCAGCCGGTCGGCAGCTCGACCTCGACGGTGCCCCCGCCGTACCCGTTGGCCTGGTCGCGGCCCTCGATGGTCACGGTTTGCACGCCATCGGGGATCTCCACGCCGGACTGGGTCCGGGTGAACGGCTGCTCCGAGGCGTGGTCGTGAGTCAGCTCGTGCTCCCCGTACACCTCGTTGTCGGGCCCGAGGACCCGCCAGCCGTCGGCGTACCGCTCCGGGGTGTCGTACGGCGAGGAGACGGTGACGTCGAAGCTGTAGGTCCCGCCGCTCTCGCGGGCGGCCCGCACCTCGACGATGTCCGGAAACTCCTGGTCCTGTGCCGCACCGCCCTCGACGCCCGACGACGCAGGCGCCTCGGGTGCCGGCGCATCCGGTGAACAGCCGGTCAGCAGCATCGCACCGAACAACAGGCCCAGAACTTCTCGCCGCATGACTCGACCGTAGGGGAGTTGTCGGTGGCTGCGGATAACGTCGGGCTTACCGCACGACACCGGGGGAGGCGCCCGTGCAGCTCGTCGAGGGTCGGCTGGTGCTCAGCCCGACCGACCTGACCAAACACCTGGCCTGCCCGCATGTCACGACGCTGGACCAGCAGGTGGCCGAGGGGCGGCTCGGGCCGCCGCCGGCTCCGGACGCCGACCTCGGCGCCACCCTCGCCGCCGTGCACGGGACCGGACACGAGAAGGCGTACCTGGAGTCCCTGCGCGCCGACGGCCTGAGCATCGTCGAGATCGCACCGGCCCTGGACGCCGCCGGCCGGCGGGCCGCCGAGGCGCAGACCCTCGACGCGATGCGGGCCGGCGCGGACGTCGTCTACCAGGCGAGCTTCATGGACGACCGGTGGGGCGGGCAGGCTGACTTCCTGCTGCGCACCGAGCAGCCGTCCGGGCTCGGGAACTGGTCCTACGACATCGCCGACACCAAGCTGGCCCGCTCGTTGAAGGTGCCCGCGCTGCTGCAGATGGCGACGTACGCCGAGCGGCTCACCGTCCTGCAGGGCACCGCGCCGACCAACCTCTACGTCGTCACCGGCGACGGCGAGCGCCGGCCGTGGCGCCTGCTCGACGTCTCGGCCTACGCCCGGCGGGCCCGCGTGCGGTTGGAGCGTGCGCTGCGGGATCGGCCGGTCACCGAAGCCGTCCCGGTGTCGCACTGCCGGCACTGCCGCTGGTCGGTGACCTGCGAGCAGGGCTGGCAGGCGGCCGACGACGTCACGCAGGTGGCGTTCCTGCGCGCCGACCACCGGCTCGCGCTGCGCGAGGCAGGTGTCGGCACGGTGGGCGCCCTGGCCGCCGCGATCGGGCCGGCGCCAATGGGGATCGGCCCGTCGGCGTGGGAGCGGATGACCGGCCAGGCCCGGCTTCAGGTCGCCGAGCGGGTGGCCGGCACGCCGTCTTACGACCTGCTCCCGCCCCAGGCCGGATTCGGCCTGCTCCGCCTGCCCGAGCCGGATCCCGGCGACGTGTACCTCGACTTCGAGGGCGACCCGTTCGCCGAGGACGGTGAGGGACGGGAGTACCTGGCCGGGATCGGCGACCGGCACGGCGGTTTCCAGACGGTGTGGGCGCACAGCCGTGCCGAGGAGTCCGAGCTGATCGCCCGGCTGGTCGACCTGCTGCTCGCCCGCTGGCGTGCGCACCCGGGCATGCACGTGTACCACTACGCGCCGTACGAGACGTCGGCGTTGAAGCGACTGACCGGGCGGTACGGCGTCCGCGAGGCTGAGCTGGACCAGCTGCTGCGCGGCGAGCGGTTCGTCGACCTGTACGCCGTCGTGCGGCAGGGGCTGCAGATCAGCAAGCCGTCGTACTCCATCAAGTACCTGGAGCACTTCTACTGGGGCCACGTCCGCCAGGACGGCGCCGTGTCCGACGGGTTGGGCAGTGTCGAGGCCTACGAGCGCTGGTTGGTGGAGCACAATCCGGCCATCCTGGCGCAGCTCGAGGCATACAACCGCGTGGACGTGGAGTCGACGGCGGCCCTGCACCGCTGGCTGGAGGAGCGCCGCGACGAGCTCGGCCCGGGGCACGGGCTGCTGCCCCGGCCCGGGGTGGCGCAAGCGCTCCCGGTGCCGATGGGCGAGGCCGAGTTGGCCGAGATCGAGCTGGCCGACAGGTTGCGTGTGGCCGGCGCACCGCTGCTCGCCGGGCTCGTCCAGTGGCACCGCCGCGAGGGCCGGCCCCGCTGGTGGGACATCTTCCGCCTCAAGGACCTCGACCTCGACCAGCTGGAGCGCGACCGGTCGGTGATCGGGGGGCTGTCCGCTCCCGAGGCGGCCGGGACGGACAAGCGCAGCACCCTGTGGCGCTACACGTTCGCGCCGCAGGACACGAAGGTCGCCGCGCGCAAGGGGGTGCTGGACGTCGACACCGCGGCCGGCGTCGGCAGCGTGTTCGACATCGAGCCGGTCGAGGGCTGGGTCGTCCTCAAGGTCGGCCCGGACAAGCCGGCGCCGCGGCCGCGCGGCCTGTCCCCCGAGGGGCCACCGAACGACCAGGTGCTGCGGGCCTCCATCGCCGACACCGCGTCCCGGACCTTGGCCGGGCTGGACTGCCCGGGGCAGCGACTGCTCGACCGGGTTGTTCCCGCCGGCCTGCCGGTCCGACCGGAGGAGTCCCCGCAGGATGCAGTGGTCCGGATCGGGCGCGAGCTGTCCGGCGAAGTCCTCGCGGTGCAAGGTCCCCCGGGTAGCGGTAAGACGACGGTCGGCGCGCGGTTGATCCGTGCCCTGCTCGACGACGGCAAGAGGGTAGGCGTCACGGCGTCGTCCCATCAGGTGATCGGCAACCTGTTGCGGGAGGTGGGGCGACCGGCCCTGCAGCGGTGCACCCCTGAGGACCACTGCGAGGTGGCCGGCGTGGCCATCGCCCGCGACAACGAGGAGGTCCTCGACCGGCTCGTCTCGGGCGAGGTCCAGCTGGCCGGCGGTACGGCGTGGCTGTGGGCGCGTCCGGAGATGCGCGAGGCCGTCGACGTCCTCGTGGTCGACGAGGCAGGCCAGTTCTCGTTGGCCAACGCTGTAGCGGTCGCCCCGTCGGCGCGCTCCCTGGTCCTGCTCGGCGACCCGCAGCAACTCAGCCAGCCGACCCAGGCCCAGCACCCCGACGGGGCCGGGATGTCCGCCCTGGGGCATCTGATCGGCGAGGAGCACGACACGATCGCACCCCAGGCCGGAGTGTTCCTGGACCGGTCCTGGCGGATGCACCCGGAGATCACCGCGTTCGTCTCCGACCTGGCCTACGAGAGCCGGCTGGCCGCGGCACCGTGCCGAGAGCGGCAGGCGGTCCGGACGCCGGGATCAGTGGGGGGCAGCGGCCTGCGGTTCGTGCCGGTGAAGCACAGCGGCAACAGTGCCGGCTCGGACGAAGAGGTCACGGTCGTGGCCGGGCTGGTGGTCGACCTGATGGCCGGCACGTGGACCGACCTGCACGGTGTCGCGCACCGGATGAGCCTTGAGGACATCCTGGTCGTGACGCCGTACAACAACCAGGTCGGCCGGCTGCGGCACCGGCTGCCGCCCGGCGCGCGGATCGGCACCGTGGACAAGTTCCAGGGCCAGCAGGCGCCGGTGGTCGTCTATTCGATGGCCAGTTCCTCCGCGGAAGACGCGCCGCGTGGGGTCGGGTTCCTGTACGACGTACACCGGCTCAACGTCGCGATCTCCCGCGCCCAGGCGCTGGCCGTGATCGTGGCCAGTCCGCGGCTGCTCGACGCCGCCGTGCGCTCCCCGGAGCAGCTGCGCAAGGTCAACGCACTGTGCCGCTACGTCGAGGTAGCCGGCTCGCGGGGCACATGACGTAGGAGGTCATCGACAAGCGGCCGCGGCCAGCGCACGCTCCAAGCACCACCCCCTCGCCGGAGGAGTCGCCATGGCCCGCAGATCGGTGTTGCGGTGGACGCTTCCGGTCGACGGGTCGGGCTCGTTCCTGCTGCCCGCCGTGCTGCTCGCCGCCGTGCCGGCGCTGGTCTGGCTGCAACCGCCGGCCTGGGTGCTGGCCACCGTCGTGTTCGTCACCGCGATCGTGCTCGGCGCCTGCGGCGTGGTCATGGCTGCGGCGATGGCGTTGACGATGCTGCGGGGCGAGGCCGAACACCCCGAGATGGCCCGCTACCTGCTCCGCACCCAGCGCTGAGGCGGGCGCTCGGCCCCCAACCGTCGCCGCCCCGCGTTTGCGTCCGACCCTCCTAGGCTCAGAGGGGTGGACGCGGTCGAGCGATTCCGGGCGCTGGTCGCCGGTGACTGGCACCTCGACGAGGGTGCGCTGGCCATCGCCGCCGGCGCCGACGAGCGGCTGGACCGGGCCCGCTGGCTGGGCGAGCTGGACCGGCTCGCGGCCGGGGTCAGCTCGTTCGACGGGTTGCTGCGCCGGCTCTTCGTCGAGGCGGCGTTCGCGGGCAACGGCGCGGAGTACTACGACCCGCGCAACTCGCTGCTGCACCACGTGCTGGCCCGCCGCCTCGGCCTGCCGATCACGCTGTCCGTCGTGATGATCGAGGTCGGCCGCCGAGCCGGCATCGCGTTCGAGGGTGTGGCGATGCCAGGGCACTTCCTGGTCCGGCGGGCTGGGACCGACGACTACGTCGACGCCTTCGGCGGCGGTGAGGTCCTGGACCTGGCCGGGTGTGCCGACCGGTTCCGGCGTACCGCGGGTGTCGGTATCCCGTTCGGCGAACACCTGCTCCCCACGGCCCAGCCGCCCGCGATCCTGTCCCGTGTCCTGGAGAACCTGCGCGGTGTGTACCGCTCCGCGCACCGGCCGGTCGACCTGGAGTGGGTGTTGAGGATGCGGCTGTGCCTACCCGGCGGCGGTGTCGAGCACACGCTCGAACTGGGCGCGGCGATCGGGCGGCAGGGACGCTGGCTAGAGGCCTCGGCGTTCTTGCAGGACGCGCGGGCACAGTGGCCGGCGTACGCCGACCGGTTGACCAGCGCCGCGCGGGCCGAGCGCGCCCATCTGAACTGAACCTCAGCGGGAGCGGGCGGTCTGCGTCCGGTCGCGGCGGACTTGCGCCTTGCGGCCCTTGATCGTGGTTCCGCGCAAGGACCGCATCACCTCGTCCACCGCGGCAGCCGGGATCTCAACGAGCGAGAACCGGTCGGAGATCTCGATCGAACCGATGTCCCGGCCGGTCAGCCGCGACTCGTTGGCGATCGCCCCGACCAGGTCCTGCGGGCGGATGCCGGCGGCGCGACCGAGGCCGACGAACAGGCGGGCCGTCGGCTCGGTGAAGGTCCGGCCGGCCGTGGCGGTGGGCACGGTCGGCGCGGGGATGTCCTCCTCGTCCTCCGTCGTACCGCCGAGGGACTCGTGGGCCAGCCGGACCGCGGCCAGGGCCACCTCCAGGACGTCGAACTCCGCGGCCAGGGTCTCCACCACGACCCGGAACCCGTCGAGGTCCCCGGTCAGCAGGTGCTCGTGGATCGCCGCCCGGGTGCTCTCCAGCCGCCGGGCCCGCAGATCGGCCACGGTCGGCACGGTCTCCAGATGCATCCGTTGCTTCGTGGCCCGCTCGATAACCTTGAGCATCCGGTGCTCGCGCGGCTCGGCCAGCGTGATGGCCACGCCGGAACGCCCGGCCCGGCCGACCCGGCCGATCCGGTGCACGTAGGACTCCGGGTCGGTCGGTACGTCGTAGTTGACGACGTGCGTGAGCTGGTCGATGTCCAGCCCACGGGCAGCCACGTCGGTGGCCACGAGCAGGTCCGCCGTACCGGACCGCAGCCGGCCCATGACCCGGTCACGTTGCTCCTGGGCCATCCCGCCGTGCAGCGCCTCGGCGCGGTAGCCGCGCCCGTTCAACGTCTCGGTGAGCCGGTCGACCTCCTCCCGGGTGCGGCAGAAGACGAGCGCGGCGGTGGGCGACTCCACGTCCAGGATCCGCCCGAGCGTCGCCGGCTTGTGCGCGCGGGACACGATGTACGCCGTCTGCCGGACCAGCGGCGCGCCGCCCGTGGCCGGGCCGCCGCCGACCTGCACCGACACCGGGTCCTGCAGGTAGCGACGCGCGAGCTTGGCCACCCGGGCCGGCATCGTGGCGGAGAACAGCAAGGTCTGTCTCTGCTCCGGGGTGGCCAAGATGATCGCGTCGAGGTCTTCGGCGAAGCCCATGTCGAGCATCTCGTCGGCCTCGTCCAAGACGAGCGTGCTCAGCCGATCCAGGTCGAGGCTGCCGCGGTTGAGATGGTCCAGTACGCGGCCCGGCGTGCCCACGACGACGTCGACGCCGCCGTTCAGGACCCGCAGCTGCCGGGTGATCGGCTGCCCACCGTAGATGGGCAGCACCCTCGCACCCAGCCCGCGGCCGTAGCGGTGCACGGCCTCGGACACCTGCATGGCCAGTTCCCGCGTGGGCACCAGGACCAGGGCGCTCGGGGCGCGGCCGCGGTCACCGTCGGCCAGCCGCTGCAGGATGGGCAGGGCGAACGCCGCTGTCTTGCCGGTCCCGGTCGCGGCCTGCCCCACGAGGTCGCGGCCCTGCAGCAGCAGCGGGATCGCCTCGTGCTGGATCGGGGTGGGCTCCTCGTAGCCGAGTTCGGCCAGGGCCTGGACCAGCTCCGGCCGCAGCTGGAGCTGACCGAAGTCGGTTGGCTCGGACACGCATCGCTCCAGAGGTCAGGCACCGCCGGAGCGGGAGGTGGTTCGCGATCACCAGGCCGGGTGAGTTTACGCTGCGGCGACGACTGGGCGGGTGGCGATGGCGGAGCGGAACGACGTGCTGGAGCTGCTGCGGGCGTCGTTCGAGTGGGCCCGTGCCGGTGACGTAGAGCCGCTCGCGCACCTGCTGGACCTCGGTGCCTCCCCGGACCTCACCAACGACAAAGGCGACACGCTGCTGATCCTGGCCGCCTACCACCAGCAGGACGAGGCGGTCCGGCTGCTGCTCGACCGGGGGGCCGACGTGGAGCGCGTCAACGACAACGGACAGACGGCGTTGGCCGCCGCAGTCTTCCGCCGTGCGACCGGCATCGTCACCGCGCTATTGCAAGCGGGCGCGAATCCGGACGGCGGGCCCCGTTCCGCACGCTCGGTGGCGCAGTTCTTCGAGCTGCCGGAGATGCTGGCCTTGCTGCCCACCGGTCCGGAAGACACCGGGCCGGCGCGATCAACCTGATCGACCTACCTGTCAGACGGCGGGCGGGACGGCCGAGGCCATCACGGCCGGCGCCCGGTCCCAGGCGCGGTGCAACCCCACCGCCGCCATCAGGTCGGCGGAGAACCGCTTGACCACGGTGTCGCCGAGGAGGACTCCCGGCGCGTCCGACGTGATGCCGGCGGCGGCGAGGATGGCCGCCCCGTCGCCCCAGGCGCCCATTGCCTTGGAGTGCCGGAACGCCTCCTGCAGCAGAATGACCAGCTTGATGTCGTTGGTCGGTGTCGTCCCGCCGGCCACGACGACGGCGTCGAACTCGATCGACCGGGCGGTCAGCAGCGTGCGGTCCACTACCTGCTTGCGGGCCCCCCGCCCGAGCACGCCACCGACCGGCGCAATGACCAACAGGGTGGCGCCTTCCTTCAGGACGGCCGTGCGCAGCTTCTCGATGCCGGCCAGATCGGACCCCGCGTCGGCCACGACCCCGATCTTGCGACCGGCGATGGGGCCGGGGACGTCGCTGATCTGTGACAGCGCGGGGGACAGCGTCACGTCGCCCACCGGGTCGGCCTTGGGCGCGGGCAGGCCGAGGCCGGTCGCGACCTGCTCGCACAGGCCGCTGTCGATGCGGGCCAGCACCTCCAGTTGCCGCTCCTTGATCGCCTGCTCGAAACACTTGCCCAGCTCGAAGGTGTAGGCGGCGACGACGTGACCCTGCTCCAGCTCGGTGAGGCTCCGGTAGAACATGGCCGGCTGGGTGAAGTGGTCCTCGAACGATGTCGGGTTGGCGCGGACGGCCGTACCTTCGATCGGCCGCGGGGTCTGGACGTAGCCGCCCTCGTCGGCCGTGGCGACCAGGGGTCGACCGTCGTCGAGACTGTTCGGCCGGTACGGCGCGACTCCGGTGTGCACGGCGGTCTGGTGCATGCCGTCACGCAGCATGTCGTTGACCGGCACGTGGGGCCGGTTGATCGGGAGCTGGGCGAAGTTCGGGCCGCCGAGCCGGGTGAGCTGGGTGTCCAGGTAGGAGAAGAGCCGGGCCTGCATCAGCGGGTCGTTCGTCACCTCGATGCCGGGCACGAGGTTCCCGGTGTGGAAGGCGACCTGCTCGGTCTCGGCGAAGTAGTTGGTCGGGTTGCGGTCCAGCGTCAGCTTGCCGATCAGCTGGACCGGCGCCAGCTCCTCCGGGACGATCTTGGTCGGGTCGAGCAGGTCGATACCCTCGAAGCTGTCGGTGCCGTCGTCAGGCATGACCTGGATCCCGAACTCCCACTCCAGGAACGCACCGGCCTCGATGCCGTCGGCCATGTCGCGCCGGTGGAAGTCCGGGTCCACGCCGGCCGCGATCTGCGCTTCCTCCCATTCCAGCGAGTGGATCCCGGCCAACGGCTTCCAGTGGAACTTCACCAGGCTCGTCGCACCGGCGTCGTTGACCAACCGGAAGGTGTGGATCCCGAAGCCCTCCATGGTGCGGAAGGAACGCGGGATGCCCCGGTCGCTCATGTTCCAAATGACGTGGTGGGTCGCCTCGGTGTGCAGGGAGACGAAGTCCCAGAACGTGTCGTGGGCGGACTGGGCCTGCGGGATCTCGCGGTCCGGGCGCGGCTTGGCGGCATGCACGATGTCCGGGAACTTGATCCCGTCCTGGATGAAGAAGACCGGGATGTTGTTGCCGACGAGGTCGAAGTTCCCCTCGTCGGTGTAGAACTTCACCGCGAACCCGCGGGTGTCCCGCACCGTGTCGGCGGACCCGCGCGATCCCAGCACAGTCGAGAAGCGGGCGAAGACCGGCGTACGCCGGCCCTTCTCGGAGAGGAAGCCGGCCTTGGTCACGGACTTCGCGGTGCCGTACGACTCGAAGATCCCGTGCGCCGCCGCACCGCGGGCATGGACCACCCGCTCCGGGATCCGTTCGTGGTCGAAGTGGGTGATCTTCTCGCGGAGGTGGAAGTCCTCCAGCAGGGTCGGGCCGCGGTCACCGGCCTTGAGCGCGTGGTCAGTGTCGGGCAGGCGGAGCCCCTGCGCCGTGGTCAGGTAGTCCCCGGCCTGCGCGTGCACGTCGCCGGCCAGGCCGGATCGGACCTCACCCCCGGTCGGGCTGGTGGGCCCCGGGGCGCTCTGGTCCTTCTTGCGGCGTGGCGGCATCACAACTCCGATTCGTCGGTGGCGCGGTACCGGTCCCGGCCCAGCCCTTACTGCCCTGCGGGCACTGGCCGGAAACCCACCACCGGCCGACGGCGATTCCCCGAGGACGCGATCGGCCGGGGACTAGAGGACGGTCAGGTGTTCCTCCTGTGCGCCGTGCACCGAGGCAACCGAGAGGGAGCGGTCGAACGTGACGAACCGTCCATCGTGCGCGGCGGCTAGGGCGAGCAAGTAGGCGTCGGTCACCTGACGCGGGCCGTGTAGGCGGGAGCGGTCCACGATCTGCGGATCGAGCACGCTGACGTCGCAGGGCCAGAACGCGTGATGACCGCCGTCCCGCGCCTCGCCCAGCAGCTCGATGGCTTCTCTGGGTGACACGGGGCTCGGATAGCGGGGCTGGCTCAGAATCCGGACGAAGCCGTTCTCAGTGATCGGGCAGGATGCCCACCCGGCTGTGATTTCCTCGTCGAGCCAATCGACCGTGCGGTGGTGATCGACGTGATCGCTGTCGAGCAGGGCCAGGAGGACATTCACGTCGAGCAGCGCCCGCCTCACTCGGGTTCGTCCTCCCGTAGCTTGTCGATCAGCGCGTTGGAGATGGCCGCGCCTCGGGGTGGCAGGGGCCGGAACCCGTGATGGTCCGCCCCGCGGTGTTCGGGCTGGCGATGCTGCCCCGTCAGGGCCTGCCGGGCGAGGTCAGACAACACCTGCCCGGCCGTGCGCTTCTCGCGTCGCGCCCTCTCCTGGACAGCAAGCAGGACGTCGTCGTCCAGGCTGATTGTCGTGCGCATGCACGTGATGCTAGTGCACGTGTACCCGCGACCGTCAGCCTTCGAGTTCGGCGGCCTCGGCATAACCGGTCGGTACGGCGGCGGCCTGCGACTCCGGCCGGAACGCCGGATCGAGCCGGATCAGATCCCACTCGTTGATCCAGGCCCGGACGTACTGCCGCATTCGCGTGGCGCCCAGGCGCTCGAGTCCGACAACGTCCGGCGGTGACCAGCCGAACGCCGCGCCGTGCAGCTGCTTGAGCACGGAGTACGCGCGGTCGAGTTCGGCCGCGTCCGGCGGGGTCAGCAAGAGCATCGCGCGCTCCACCAGCCGCATGCCGGCCTCGGCACCGCCGGCCACCTCGTCCCACTCCGAGTTCTGCTTGGCGCGCAGCTTGGCCGGGATCGCCTCCCGGTCGTTCTTCGCGGTGAGGACCGCGGCGTCGAAGTCGTCGGTCATCGCCAGCACGCTGACCAGCGGCGAGCCCGGGTCCTCCGGATCGGGCCGCAGCCAGCCGGCCAGCTCGGCGTAGGACCGGCCGCGCTGCAACGGGGTGTAGCGGCCGATGAGCTCGACCTCATCGAGCAGGATCACCCAGCCCTCGTAGCCGCCCGCGACGAAGAGTCGGCTCAGGAACCGGAAGCGTTGCCGGGCCAGCTCCCGGGCCGGCACGGTGGCCAGGGCCGGCTTGCCCTTCCCGGCGAACCTGGCCTGCCGGCGCAGCGCGGCCACGCCGATCGGGTCGCCGGACCAGAACCGGACGATCATCTCGGCGAAGTCGCCGTCGTTCTCCTGCGCGTAGGGGAGCAGGCTGACGGTCAGGGCGAACCGCTCGGAGACCGCGGACCCGCTGGCCCAGCGGAGCAGTTCGGCGTACGCCGGGCTTCCCGCGTCCAGTGCGCCGACCGCCTCGGGCACGGCCCCGAACGTACCGGTCGGGAGGGTGGCGGCCTCGACCGCGGCCCGCAGCACCTTGACCGGATCGTGCAGCGGGGTCTCCTTGCTGACCACGACCCGGCTGACCACGAAGCCGCGATCCGCCGCTAGGTGGGCCAGGTGCTCCAGGAGATGGCTCTTACCCGTACCGAACCCGCCGCCGAGCAGCAGCCCGCGCTGACCGGTGCGCCGCGGCGTACCCGTGCCGTCCAGCAAGGTGAGGAAGCGGTCCTCGATCCCGGCCTGCCCGCTGCCGAGGGCACCGACTGCGTCGCGGGACGGTACGCCGCTGCGCAGCGCCTCGACGGCCCGCCGGGCTTGCAGGGCTTCCATGGCCTCTTGGGCCTGCGGGGTTCCGGTCATCGGACCACCTCCAGCCGCGTCTCGAGGCGGACCAGGGCGGCGTACGGGTTGGCTCGCCGTTTGTCGCGCACCTCGTCGACGATCCGCAACTGCAAGGCGGTGTACGCCGGGAGCCCGCGACCTTCGTCGGTGACGAGTTCCGGCGGCAGGGTGACCGCCACCATGACTCCGCGCAGGCTGTCCGCCGCGTCGATCAGCTGACGGAGGACTTCATAGGCGTCGAGCAGCGCCGCCTTCGTGTAGTACAAGCCGGTGCGCTGCTCGACCGGCGGACGTCGGTTGACGGCCAGCCGGTTCAGGTCGATGTCGATGACCAGGCCGCTACCGGTCGTGCGGTGCCGCCACGTGGCCAGCGACAGCAGCAGGGCTCGGGCGTTGTGCCGCCCGATCCGGCTGTACAGCGACGCCGACTTCAAGGCGCGCAGTTGGACGGGCTCCACTCGCAGCCAGGCCAGCACCGCGGCTGCCTCGGCGTCGATCACGTCGCCGGTGCCGAGTTCGGCCTGGCACAGCCGCAACACGGCCAGCCGGAACTCCCGTGCCAGCGTGGTGTCGGTCAGCAGCACGGTCTCCAGCTGGCGCCGGATGCTGCGGGCGGCTTCGCGGGCGTCGAGGTCGTGCAGCGCCGCCACCGCGCTGACAGTGAGGGTCTCCTCCGGCGGCAGCCCGATCGCAGCCCAGGCCTGGCGCAGCGTCCGGCGTACCAGGTCGGCCCAGTCGACCGCCCGGGCGACCGCGGCGTACAGCTGGTCGATCATCGCCAGCTTCGTCTCGGCGGCGTCGAGTGCGACGACGAGACAGTTCGCCGACCCGGCCGCCTCGGCCAGGCCGCCGTGCCAGCGTCGGGCGACCTCGTCGCTGCCTGGTACGACGAAGCGGACGGCCGCCCCGCCGTCGCTGACGTAGCCGGCGAGGTACTCCGTGGCCAGGAAGTCGAGGTAGCTCGCGCAGGTCAGTCCGGTGCCGCCCAGCGGGAGGCCGGTCGCCTGCAGCTCAGCCATCGACGCCTTCGGCTTCGGCGAAGGCGATCCCCCAGTAGCGCTGCCGCTGCCCCGAGCGGGCGACCGTGATCAGTACCCCGGCCTGCTTCGTCCCCGTGCTCGCCGCCCACCTGAGCTGCCGGCCACCCTTCGTTGCGGTCTCGGTGCTGAGGTCGAGCAGGTAGAGGTCGCGGGCGAACTCCTGCTTGCTGTAGTCCCGGCTCTGGCCGGGCAACAGGGTGAGCACCGCATAGACGTCGAGCAGCTTGACCACCGTGCCGCCGGCTTTGCCCTGAGCGGCCACGACGAGGTCGTAGGCCGCGGCCAGGCTGGCCAGGAACGGCTCGGCCTTGAACCGTGGACCGGCCTGTTGTGCCTTGGCCAACTGCTCGACCACGACGCTGGGCCGGATCCGGCGTTCCCGACGCCGGTCGATCTCGATCGCGGCGTCGCCGGGCAGCAGCCGGACGAGTGACGGATAGCTCAGCAGCCGGCCGTCCTCCTCGAACATGCTGAGCCCGGCCTCGGCGGCGGTCGCGAGCAGCTCCTTGGTGTAGGCGCCGGATTCGAGGAGCTCGGTGACATCGACGCCGTACGCCGTACTGGTCTCGGCGATCTGGGTTGTCAGTTGGGCTGCGGCCGCCGCGGCCTGGGCGAGCGATCTGGTCATGTCCCGGACCTGGCCGCTCACCGCGCCGGCCCTGGCCTTCTTCAGCTCCCGCACGACGGCGCCGGCCGCCTTGATGGCGTCTTCCGCGTCGGCCTGCGCCTGCGCGAGCGCCTGCTCCAAACCCCGCTCCTGCACGTCACCCCGCCCTTCGTGGTCGGCCGCGACCCTAACGATCGGGCACCGACGTTCTCAAACCGGCGTTCAACGCCTATCCTGCCCGCTAGGACTCGGGACCCATGGGGAGCACACCATTTCTCGCTCAGCTCGCACTGTCGCCTGCGCACTGGGCATGTCCGTCGTTTCGGTCGGTCTGGTCGCGCCCTCATCCTCCGCCGCCGCCGGTGTACCGGTAACCCAGCTCGTCATCTGGGGTGATTCGATGACCCAGGTGTGGCCGGAGTACCTGGCCGACCTCGTCGACCTGCCGGTCATCTACAACGGCAAGGGCGGCTCGACCGTGCAGGACACCAAGGCGAGCTTCGCCGCCTGGGTCGAGGAACACTCCGGGGACGCCGACTTCGCGACCACGGGGCACCTGTGCTGGTGCGGGCACACCAACCTCAACGGCCCGAACTCGCAGGACCCGCTCAAGGACCGGCACACGATCGTCCCCGCTCAGGTCGCGATGGCCGACATGGTCCCGGACGGCCTGTTCATGCCCATCGGCCTGACGACCGGGCCGGAGGCGCCTTGGGGGTCCTTCGAGTACGAAGCTGTCGTCGACGACCTCCAGGACGGGACCGCCACGGCGGTCAACGAGGAGATGAAAGCCAGCTTCCCGGAGACGTACGCCGAGATACGCCGCTACCTGGTGACCGACGGCCTGCGCCTGACCGAGCTGTCGCCGACAGCCGAGGACAACGAGAACATCACCTACGACGTCCCGCCGCGCTCGCTACGCACCGACAACGGCAACCCCTCACACCTGAACGAGCCAGGCCGGCGCGTCGCCGCCGCTCGCCTTGCCGACATCATGCGGGAACTGAACTGGGTGCCGCCGACCCCGACCGACCAGGACGGCGACGGCCTGGCGGACACCGCGGACAACTGCCCGACGGTGCGCAACCCCGGCCAAGCCGACACGGACGACGACGGTGCCGGTGACGCCTGCGTGGGAGCGGTGACGGTCTCCACCCTCGACCTCGACATGGTCGAGGGCCGGGCGGGTGTCACCTTCTCGATCAGCCTGTCCGGACCGGTGGCCATCCCGGCCACCGTCCGGTACGCGACCGTGGCGGGCACGGCCAGCCCCGGCTCGGACTACACGCATGTGGCGGGTACGGCGACGTTCGCCAAGGGTGAGCGGCTGTTCTACGTCCGGGTGGCCGTGACCCCCGACACGTTGGTGGAGCAGGACGAGGACTTCACCCTCGAGCTCAGCACCCCCTCGTTGACGCTGACCATCGGCGAGGGCAGCGGCCTCGGCACCATCGAGAACGACGACGTGGCCAACCCGAAGCCGACAGTGATCAGGCAGGTCCCGGCGGCCAACGCCACTGGCGTCACCCCGGCCACGCACGTGACAGCCACCTTCAGCGAGGCCGTCACCGGGGTCACCAAGAACACGGTCATGCTCACCGACCTGGCCGGCAACGTCGTACCGGCGGTGGTCAGCTACAACGCGCAGAACCGCACGGTCACGCTGGATCCCACCCCCACGCTGGCCACCGACACCAGATACACGGTGACCCTCCGGCCGGGAATCAAGGACACCACCGGCATCTCGCTCGGGACGATCACCTACAACTTCCTGACCGGCCCGGTGCCGGCGGTGCGCGGCACGGCGCCCACGAACGGCGCAACGGGAGTGGGGCGTGGTGTCAACGTCGTCGTGGGGTTCAGCGAGGTGGTGGAGCGGGTTTCCACAGCGACGTTCATCCTGACCGACAGCTCCGGCAGAACCGTCCCGGCCGGTGTGAGTCGGTCCGGGGCGACGACCAAGTGGGTCCTCAACCCGACGGCTGCCCTGGCACCCGGAACGACGTACACCGCAACGGTGGTGGGCGGTCCGCAGAAGGTCACCGACGTCGTCAGCAATCCGTTGACCACGTACTCATGGACGTTCACCACCGCGGGGTAGTCGGCCGTCAGCGGGTCGCGAGCCGGGCTCGCGACCGGCGCCGGTCGGGCGTGGAGCGTGTCCTCATGCTGGCCCCATCTAGCGCTGCTACCGTCCGACCGATGATCTCGAGCCCGAGTGTGCTCGTCGTCACGAACGGCCGCGCCCGCGGTGTTCTGGCCGCCGTGCGCGCTCTGTCCCGCGCCGGCTGGCTCGTCGGCGTCGGTACGCCAAATGGTGTCGGCATGGTCACCTCGTCGCGGTATTGCGCGCGACGGCACCTAGTGCCCCGGCCCCGGGGTGACGGCCAGGCGTTCGTGGCCGGTGTCCAACGGGCTGTGGCCGAGGGCCACTACGACCTGGTGTACGGCGGTGGCGACGACTGGATGGCGGCGTTGTCGACCTACCGCGACGGGATATCGAGTTCTGTCGCGCACCCCTCCCCCGATGTCGTCACCGCCGCTCTGGACAAGGTCGAGCTCGCCCGGCGCGCCCGCGAGGTCGGGCTGGCGGCACCGCGGACAGAGGGGGCGAGCGACACCGCACTGGCGGGCTGGTCGGGTCCGGTCGTGGTGAAGTGCCGGAGCCACTGGAGGCCCGGGCAAATGCACCTGCACCGCGTCGAAGCCCGTCGCTACCCCGATGCCGCCGCCGCAGCCGGCCGCGTTCGGGCCCTGGCCGACGACGGCTTCGAGCCAGTGCTGCAGGAGGGGATCGACGGCGAGCTCGGCGCGCTGATCGGACTGTTCCACAACGGTCGGCTGCTGGGTCGGGTTCAGCAACACACGTCGGGTCTCTGGCCGACCCCCAGCGGTGTCTCGTGCCGGGCAGAGACGGTGCCGATAGACGAGGACCTGGCCGGGCGCTGCAACAGGTTGCTGGCCGACCTCGGCTGGTCGGGTCTGGTGGAGTTGCAGTTCCTACGCGACCGGCACGGCGTGCAGCACCTGATCGACCTGAACGGCCGCTTCTACGGGTCCATGGCCCTGGCCAACGCTGCCGGTACGAACCTCGCCGACGCCTGGGCGCGCCACACGCTCGGCTGGCCCCTGCCCCACCTCGCCGACGGCCGGCCGGGCGTGCGCTTCCTGTGGACCGCCGGCGACCTGCGCCGGGCCTACGCCGAACGCCGCGGGGGGCTGCTGGCCGACGTGGGGTCCACCCTGCGCTGGCTGCCCGGTGCGACGACCAGCGTGTGGGACCCCACCGACGTCGGCCCCACCCTCGACCTCGCGACCGCCCGTTTCCGCCGTCAGCCGAAGGAGCCGGCGCTGGCGGCGAACATGGACGACAGGTCCCGTTCGTCTTCGTGACGGCGCGGGGCTGAGCGAGCTACCCGGCTCACATGACGCCAGGTGGATGCGCAGCGCCTCGTCCAGTGCGGCGACGTCGGAAGGAGGTAGGCGGGACAGGGCCGGCCCGGCCTTGCTACCGCGGTAGCAGCTACTCGCTACTGCGCACGGTGCGGCTAGCGCGTCAGGCGTGGATCGCGATCGAGGTGGCGATCGCCTGCGCCAGCCGACGCACCGTGCCGACCGTCGAAGGGTCCGGCGCCGTGTACAGCTCGGCCTGCCGCCGTACAACGTCCGCGAGTTCCGCCCGCTGGTCCAGGCCACGAGGTCGGCGGCTCGATGCGAGATCGGGCGGCGCCGGCCCTGGGGCCAGGAGCTTCGACACGGCCAGGTCCGCGGCCTCGACTGGACCGAGTCGCCCGTGCCCGGCGACCGAGACCGGCGGTGACGTCCGAAGGACGACGAGCAGCAGCGGCACGCGACGGTAGGCCCGCAGAACGGCAGCGGCGGCGAGCTTGGCGAGTTACGTCCGGGCCGGGCTGCTGGGCCGGAGCGCCGGCGCCGTGTGCGGCGGCGATGATCTGGCCGAGGAAGGTGCTGCGGGGCAACATGTCTAGCGCGTACACCACCTCGGCGTTGAGGACGCGGGCCTGTCCGACGCCGCCGTCGCGGAACCGACGTACGCCCGCCGGCCCCTGCCAGGAGACGCCGGAGGGTGGCGCGGAACTCAGCCGCGGGACGGCGCTCCTGGTCGTTCGCTGGGCGACCGGGCCTGAGCTGGCGCCGGTGTCCTCGCGTGCAGGTTGCCAGGGCGGGCATGATGGACCGTGATGGCCGTGGCTAGATGTACCTCGTGTGGTTCCTCTGACGTCTCCCTGTTGGAGACGCTTCCCGATACGCGCAAGCACGTGAAGTGCCTGGACTGCGGTCACGACTGGGTCCGTGGCGAGGCCGCCCGTGTCGTCACCGCGGCCTCCCGGGGCAGCAGCGGCGAGCAGCGCCGTTTCCCCCGTCCGTCGGACGTGACGTTCGAGCGGCTGGCCTGGGTCGAGGGCCTCCGAACCTCCTTCCTCGCGCGGACTCCCGAGCCGGACCCTGCCGTTACCGAGTACTGGCGGCGCTACCAGCAGATCTTCAACATCGACGGCCTGCGGGAGGCCTCGCCCGAAGACCTCAAGGCCTTCGCGAACACGCCCATCGGCGCCAACCCCGGCAACGTGACGGTGTTCAACAACGAGTGGAACGCGCTGGGTCCCGCCGAAGCCTCCCAGCGCGTGCGGGACAGCGTTCGCTTCCTGCTCTACGGATCGGATCGCGTGTCGATGCCGGATCGACTGACGCAGCTGATCCGCCCGAGCGGCGGACGCGGCATGAAGGGGTTCAGCGAGGCGCTGCTGACGAAGGTGCTGTGCGTCATGCAGCCCGAGCGGTTCCTGCCGATCCTGATGTACAGCGGGGTCGCCGGGAAGCGGGAGATCGCCGAGTCGGTGTACGGGCTCGTCCTGCCGCCCAAGGCGGCCA
>JACCSC010000062.1 GCA_013813215.1 Geodermatophilaceae bacterium
CCACCGCGGCCGCCGCCGACGGGCTGCGGGCCGCGGGGATCCAGGTCCTGCACATCACCGGCCCGAAGAACACCGTCGAGGTCGCCGACGCGGCGGGGCCGGCGTACGTCGTGGTCCCGTACGCCGACCGGATGGACCTGGTGTACGCCGCCGCCGACATGCTGCTCTGCCGGGCTGGTGCGGTCACCTGCGCCGAACTCGCCGCCGTGGGGCTGCCGGCGGCGTACGTGCCGTATGCCGTCGGCAACGGCGAGCAGCGGCTCAACGCGCAACCCATCGTGGACGCCGGTGGTGGGCTGCTGGTCGAGGACCAGGACCTCAGCGCACGGTGGATCCTGGACACGCTCGTCCCGGTCCTCGGCGATCCGGCCGCGTTGGCGGCGATGGCGGCCAAGGCCAAGGCGGCCGGGCATCCCGACGCCGACGAGGAGCTGGCCCGGATCGTGCTCCAGGTCGCCCGCCGGGGCGCCGACCGGTGACCGTCTACCCGCCGTACGTCGACCCGGCTGCGGAGATCCCGTCTCTCGAGTCCCTGGGCCGGGTGCACATCGTCGGTATCGGCGGCAGCGGGATGAGCGCGATCGCCCGCCTGCTGCTCGCGGCGGGGGTCCCCGTCTCGGGCAGCGACGCCGTCGAGACCGACCACGCGGCGGGCCTGCGCGGCGTGCGGATCAGCATCGGACACGACGCAGTGCACGTCGCCGAGGCCGACACCGTCGTCGTGTCCACCGCGATCCGCGACGACAACCCCGAGGTGGCCGAGGCCCGCCGGCGGGGCCTGCCGGTGGTGCACCGTGCGGTGGCGATGGCCAGCGTGGCCGCCGGGCGTCGCGTCCTCGCGGTCGCCGGTGCGCACGGCAAGACGTCGACCACGTCGATGCTGGCCACGGTCCTGGAGCACTGTGGCGCGGACCCGTCCTACGCGATCGGCGGTGAACTGACGGCGACCGGCGCCAACGCCAGGCTCGGCGGTGGCGAGTTCTTCGTGGCCGAGGCCGACGAGAGCGACGGCTCCTTCCTGCTGCTCTGGCCGGCCGGGGCCATCGTCACGAACATCGAGCTGGACCACCTCGACCGGCACGGCGATCTGGACGGCATCCGCAGCGCCTACCGCAGCTTCGTCGGGACCCTCGATCCCGGTGGCGTTCTCGTCGTCTGCGCCGACGACCCCGAGGCGTTGGCCCTGGCCGAACCGGCCCGCGACGCGGGGCTCCGGGTCCGCACCTACGGGCTCGGCCCGGCCGACCTCGTGCTCGGCGAGGTCCGGATGGCCGACGGCACGACGTCATACGACGCCGCCCTCGACGGCACTGCGGTGGGCACCGTGCGGGTGGGTGCCCTCGGCGTACACATGGCCTTGAACTCCGCCGCGGTCCTGTTGCTGGGCACCGAGTTCGGCTTCGGGGTCCCCCACCTGGTGGCCGGCCTCGAGCGGTACGCCGGAGTGCACCGGCGCTTCCAGCTGCTCGGCCGCGCGGACGACGTCCAGGTGTACGACGACTACGCCCACCACCCCACCGAGATCGCCGCCCAGCTGGCCGCCGCGCGGGCCGCGGCGGGGGAGGGGCGGCTGGTCGCGGTGTTCCAGCCCTACCTCTACACGCGGACCCAGGCGTTCGCGCGCGAGTTCGGGGCCGCCCTCGGGTTGGCCGACGAGGCGGTCGTGATGGAGATCGCGGTCAATCGCGAGGACCCGATTCCAGGCGTCACCGGGGCGCTGATCGCCGACCGGGTGCCGTTGCCTCCCGCGCAGGTCGCCTTCGCCCCGACCTGGGCCGGCACCGCGCACACCGTGGTGGAGCGCACCCGGCCCGGCGACACCGTGGTCCTGCTCGGTTCCGGGCCGGTCTACCGGCTCGGCCCCGAGATCCTCGACCTGCTGAGGGAGCGTGCCCGATGACGGCTGTGACGAGCACGGCGAGCACCACACGGCGGCCGCGGCCCGCCGTGTCGCCGTCCCGGCACGCCCGTCGGCGCCGGGTGAAGCCGGGCCGGACACCGGGCCCGCCCCGCCGTCGGGGTTGGCTTCGGGGCTGGCGTTGGCGCCGGCGTTGGGGTTGGCGGCCCCGCGGCCTGTCCCGGCGCAGCGTGCTGGCCTCGGTCGCGGGCGTCGTCGCCCTGGTCGTGCTGCTCGGCTGGCTCCTGTGGTTCTCACCGGTCCTGTCGGTCCGGACGGTGGCCGTCACAGGGTCCGAAGGCACCGCCGCCAGCACCGTCCGCGACCTCGCCGCGATCCCCGAGGGCATGCCGTTGGCCCGGATCGACACCGACGGGATCGAGGCGGCACTGGCCACGCTGCCGGAGCTGGCGTCGGTCTCGGTGTACCGGAGTTGGCCGTCGACGGTGCGGATCGAGGTCGTGCCAAGGGTCGGCGTCGCCGTCGTGGACCTGGCCGGCGTCCACTGGCTGATCGACCGCACCGGTGTCCTGTTCGCCCAGGTGACCGAACCGCCGGCCGGGATGCCGGCGCTGCAGGTCGAGGCCGCGGGTCCGCAGGATCGGGCCACCAGGGCGGCCCTGGACGTCATCGCGGCGCTGCCCGCGAGCATTCGCAACCGGGTGTCCGTCGTGGCCGCGCAGTCGCCGGACTCCGTCGTCCTTACCCTGATCGGTGGCCGGACGGTGATCTGGGGCAGCGCGGCGGACAGTGACCGCAAGGCGCTCGTCCTGGCCGGGCTGTTCGACCGGCCCGGGCGCACCATCGATGTCAGCAGCCCGTCAGCGGTCGTCATCCGCTGATCGGGGCTGGCTAGGCTGGGATCGTGAGCGAGCCGATCAGCCGCTTCCCCGTCCCGGACCGCGCCGACCTGCCGGCCGACCTGGCCGAGCGGATCGCGGCGGTGGAGGACAAGTCCGGCTTCGTCCCGAACGTCTTCCTCGCGCTGGCGCACCGCCCGGCCGAGTGGCGGGCCTTCTTCGCCTATCACGACGCGTTGATGGACGCCGAGAGCGCGCTGCTCGGGAAGGCCGAGCGCGAGCTCATCGTTGTCGCGACGAGTGCGCTCAACCACTGCCTGTACTGCGTTGTCGCGCACGGGGCGATCGCCCGGATCCGCAGCCGCAACCCGCGGCTGGCCGATCAGGTGGCGGTGGACTGGCGCAAGGCGGAGTTGACCGCCGCCCAGCGGGCCATGCTGGAGTTCGCCACCCGGTTGGCCGCCGAACCGTGGACCGTGACCGAAGACGAGCACCTGGCACTGGCCGAACACGGGTTCACCCGCGACGACGTGTGGGACATCGGCTCGATCGTGGCCTTCTTCGCGATGTCCAACCGCCTGGTGCACCTGGCCGCCGTCCCGCCGAACGAGGAGTTCTATCTGCTGGGCCGGCTGCCGAAGCCCCCAGCGGAGAGTGGCTGAGGGCGGCGAAGCCGCCTACGCGATGCGGTGGGCGCCGACCGCGGGCCGGGTGACGAAGCTCCGCGGCGCGGAGAATCCGCTGTCCCTGAAGGCCGCAGCCACGGCGTCGCTGACATCGGGAGCACGCGCGGAGTCCACGAGCGCGATGACGCAGCCGCCGAAGCCGCCGCCGGTCATCCGGGCCCCGTGGGCGCCGGCGCCCAGGGCGGCCTCGACGGCGACGTCGAGTTCGGGCACGGTGACCTCGAAATCGTCTCGCAGCGAGAGGTGGCTGGCCGTCAGGAGTGGGCCGACCACTCGGGGATCGGCGTCCGCGCGCAGCGCTGCGACCACGGCGAGCACGCGAGCGTTCTCGGTGACGACGTGCCGGGTGCGTCGCCGTAGTTCCGCCGGAAGGCTCGCGAACGCCGGCCCGTCCAGCGCGGCCACGTCGAGGTCGCGTAGAGCCGGGAGGCCCAGGTGGGCGGCGGCTCGCTCGCAGGCCCGGCGACGCTCCGCATAGGCACCGTCGACGAGGCGATGCGGCGCCCGGGTGTCGAACACGAGCAGGACGAGTCCGCGCCGGTCCAGGTCGAAGGGCACCGACTCCACCTGCATGCTGCGGGTGTCGAGCAACATCAGGTGGCCGGCCCGACCGTGCAGGGAGATCATCTGGTCCAGCACGCCCGTGGGGGCACCGACGATGTCGTTCTCGGCCCGGCGGGCGATACCCGCCAAGGCGGTTCGGTCGAGGTCGAGGCCGCTCAGCTCGCTGACGGCCAGGGCCACCGCGCACTCCACCGCGGCCGACGAGGACAGGCCGGCACCCAGCGGCACGTCGCCGTCCAGCAGGAGGTCCACGCCACCGACGGGGTGGCCGGCCGCCTGCAGCGCCCAGAGGACACCGAGCGGGTAGGCGGCCCAGCCCGAGACCGTGCCGGGGCCGAGGTCGGCGATGCCGACGGTCACCTCCTCCTCCGGTGCCTGCTGCGACCGGACCCTGGCCTGGCCGTCGGCTCGCGGCGCGGCAGCGCACACGACGCGGTGGGCCAGCGCGAAGGGCAAGGCGAAGCCGTCGTTGTAGTCGGTGTGCTCGCCGATCAGGTTGACCCGCCCGGGCGCGGCCCACAGCCCGGCCGGCGGCCGGCCGTAGGCACCGGCGAAGACGTCGCCCACGGTGGACGCGCGGACAGCCACCGCGTCAGCGCCCGACCGTCACGGCGCCAGCTCCCGGAGCCGGGCCGCCACGGCCTCCGGGGTGGTGTCATTGATGAACACGCCCATGCCCGACTCCGAACCGGCGAGGTACTTCAGCTTCCCGGGCGCCCGCCGGACCGAGAACAGCTGGAGGTGCAGGTAGGCCAGGTCGCGGTCCACACGGACCGGCGCCTGGTGCCAGGCGGCGATGTAGGGCAGCGGGCCGTCGTACAGGGCATCCCCGCGAGCCAGCACGTCGAGGTAGAGCTCGGCGAAATCGTCCCGCTCGGCGTCGGTCAGGCTGGGCAGGTCGGGGACGTGCCGATGGGGGTACACGTGCACCTCTACCGGCCAGCGGGCCGCGGCGGGCACGAACGCCGTCCAGTGCTCGGACCGGGCCACTACCCGCGTCCCGGCCCGCAGTTCCTCGGCCAGGACGTCGGCGAACAGGTTCCCTTCGGTGCGCTCGCGGTGCCGCCGCGCGGAGTCGAGCATCCGCCGGGTGCGCGGGGTGACGAACGGGTAGGCGTAGATCTGCCCGTGCGGATGGCTCAGGGTGACGCCGATCTCCTCGCCGCGGTTCTCGAAGCAGAAGACCTGCTCCACCGACGGCAGGCCGGACAGCTCGCTGGTCCGGTCCACCCAGGCCTGCATGACCAGGCGCACCTGGTCGGGGGACAGCCGGGCGAACGAGGACTGGTGATCGCTGGTGAAGCAGACGACCTCGCAACGGCCCGCGCCGGCCTGCCGGACGAACAGCTGGCCGCCCTCGTCCACCGTGGGCGAGACGTCGGGAACGTCCGTCGCGAAGGACGGGAAGCGGTTCTCGAAGACGACGACGTCGTACTCCGGCGACGGAATCTCACTGTGCAGGCCGGGCCGGGAAGGACACAGCGGGCACTGGTCGGTGGGCGGCAGAAACGTGCGGCCCTGGCGGTGTCCGGCGATGCCCACCCACTCGTCGAGGACCGGGTCGTACCGGCTCTCCGAGGACGAGACGGAGCGCGGTAGCTCCCGTGGATCGACCAGCACGCGTACGGCGCCGTCCGAGGCGTCGAAGTACAGGATCTCCCGCCCGTCGGACAACCGGGCCGTGGTGCGCTTCACAAGGCCCACGTCTTCATGCTGCTCCACATCATGCTCGGCGACGGCCCCGTGTTCACCCCCGCCAGAATCCACGAGCGACACGCCGGGTGAGGTCTTTGACCTGACCTCGGAGGCTTCCTACGGTTCTCGCAGGTTGACATAACTCTAACCCTCAACCTGAGGGTCAGTAGCCAGCCAGGCCGCAGAACGACGTCAGGAAGGTCCGATCCGATGAGCTCTCCGCACAACTACCTGGCGGTCATCAAGGTCGTCGGGATCGGCGGTGGCGGCGTCAACGCCGTCAACCGGATGATCGAGGTCGGCCTTAAGGGCGTGGAGTTCATCGCCATCAACACCGACGCCCAGGCGTTGCTGATGAGTGACGCCGACGTCAAGTTGGACATCGGCCGCGAACTGACCCGGGGCCTTGGCGCGGGCGCGCAGCCCGAGGTCGGGCGCAAGGCGGCCGAGGACCACCGCGAGGAGATCGAGGAGGTGCTCAAGGGCGCCGACATGGTCTTCGTGACCGCGGGCGAGGGCGGCGGCACCGGCACCGGCGGGGCACCGGTGGTGGCCAGCATGGCCCGCAAGCTCGGCGCCCTGACCATCGGTGTGGTGACCCGGCCGTTCGGCTTCGAGGGCAAGCGCCGCGCCACCCAGGCCGAGACCGGCATCGGCGAGCTGCGCGACGAGTGCGACACCCTGATCGTGATCCCGAACGATCGGTTGCTCCAGCTCGGTGACCGCAACGTCAGCGTGATGGACGCCTTCCGTACGGCGGACCAGGTGCTGCTGTCCGGTGTCCAGGGCATCACCGACCTGATCACCACGCCCGGGTTGATCAACCTGGACTTCGCCGACGTCAAGTCCGTCATGTCCGGCGCCGGCAGCGCCCTGATGGGGATCGGTTCGGCCCGCGGGGAGAACCGCGCGATCACCGCGGCCGAGCAGGCGGTGGCCAGCCCGCTGCTGGAGGCGTCGATGGAGGGCGCGCACGGCGTGCTGCTGTCGATCCAGGGCGGCTCGGACCTCGGCCTGTTCGAGATCAACGAGGCGGCCTCGCTGGTCGCGGACTCCGCGCACCCCGACGCCAACATCATCTTCGGCGCTGTGATCGACGATGCGCTCGGCGACGAGGTCCGGGTGACGGTTATCGCGGCCGGCTTCGACACCGGAAAGCCGACGTTCCGCAAGGCGGAGACCCGGCAGGTGCCCGAGCCCGCACCCACTGCGTCTCCGAGCGCCGCGACCCAGCCGGCCAACGGGCACCCGACGGTGGCGCGACCGGTCAGCCGCGGCGCGATGACCGTGGACGAACTCGACGACGACCTGGACATCCCCGAGTTCCTGCGGTCCTGAGCACCCGGGTCCGTCGCGTCGTCACCAGCCGCGCTGGTGGGGTGAGCGCGCCGCCGTACGACGCGTTCAACCTGGCCGATCATGTTGGCGACGACCCGGCCCACGTCGCCGCCAACCGGCGCCGGCTGGCCGAGGCCGGCGGGGTGCCGGTGGGCGACGTGGTCTGGATGGAGCCGATCCACGGGCGCACCGTCGTCCGCGTCGACGACGACAGTCCCCGACACGTGCCCGCCTGCGACGGGGTGGTGACCGTTACCCCGGGGCTGGTCCTGATCGCGCTGGCGGCGGACTGCGTCCCGATCCTGCTTGCTGATCCCGCGGCGGGCGTTGTCGCGGCGGTGCACGCCGGTCGACACGGCGTCCGGCTGGGCATCGCCGGCGTGGCCGTACGCGCGATGCAGGATGAAGGGGCGCGGGCGGACCGGATCGAGGCCCTGCTCGGCCCGGCGATCTGCGGCCGCCACTACGAGGTGCCTCCAGAGATGCAGCGCGACGTCGAGCGGCACGCGCCGGGCAGCGCGGTCCGCACCGCGAGCGGTACGGCCGGCCTGGACCTGCGGGCCGGCATCGACGGTCAGCTGCGGGCCGCCGGCGTGGGCACCGTCGTGCACGACCCGCGCTGCACGTACGAGGACCCCGACCTGTTCAGCCACCGCCGCGACGGGGTGACGGGCCGGCAAGCCGGGCTGGTATGGCTCGCGCCATGACGGCCGGACGGCGCGCCGTCCTGGCAGCCAACCTGATGGCGGTCCGGGACCGGATCGCCGCCGCCGCCCGGGCGGCCGGACGGGCACCGGAGGAGATCACCCTCGTCGCGGTCAGCAAGACCTTCCCGGCGCAGGACGTCGCCGCGCTACTCGACCTGGGCGTGTCCGACTTCGGGGAGAATCGCGACCAGGAGGCTGCGGTCAAGGTCGCCGAGGTGGCGGCGCTGCGAGCAACGGCTGGGCCGGTCCCGAGGTGGCACTTCGTCGGCCAGGTCCAGCGCAAGAAGGCGGGTTCGGTGGCGTCCTACGCCGACGTCGTCCACGCGGTGGACCGTCCGGGGCTGGCCGACGCGCTCGGCCGCGGCGCCGCCCACGGCGAGCGCGAGCTCGAGGTACTCCTGCAGGTCAGCCTGGACGACGACGACGCTTCGGCGGGGCGGGCCGGGGTGGCCCCGGACCGTGTCGTGGAGCTGGCCGAGCACGTCCTGGGCGTGCCGCGGCTGCGGCTGGCCGGCGTCATGGGGTTGGCCCCCAGGGAGGGTGACGCGGCGGTGGCGTTCGCCCGACTGGCCCACGTGGCCGCGCAGGTCAGGAGCCTGTCCGTAACGGCCGTCGTCGTCTCCGCCGGGATGAGCGGGGACCTCGAGGTCGCCGTTGCGCACGGCTCGACGCTCGTGCGTGTCGGAACCGCGCTGTTCGGAGACCGCGCAATAAAGTCCGAACACGGTCTGGACGGACCGCCGGGCGATTGAACTGATCGTCGACTTCGGTCGGCGACCGAGTGTGATGAGGGGCCTGACTCGATGGCCAATGCCATGCGCAAGATGGGGATCTACCTCGGCTTGGTGGAGGAAGACGATCGTCACGCCGAGGACGGCGAGTACGCCGCCGACGGCCGCTCCGGCCGGGAGTACGCCGCGCCCCGGCCGGCCCGGGAGCGGGTGGACTACGCCGAGCCCGACGCCTACGTCGAGGAGCCCGCGCCCGTCCGTCGCCGTACCGAGCGCAGCGACCGGACCCGGGCCTGGCCGACCACCAGCGGCCCGGTCGATGTGTACCAGCCGCGACCGGCCGTCGCGGTGGCCGAAGACACGCCGTACCGGATCACCACGCTGCACCCGCGCACCTACAACGAGGCGCGCACCATCGGTGAGCAGTTCCGCGACGGCGTACCGGTGATCCTGAACCTCACCGAGATGGACGATTCCGACGCCAAGCGGCTGGTCGACTTCGCCGCCGGACTCAGCTTCGGCCTGCGCGGTAGCATCGAACGCGTGACGAACAAGGTGTTCCTGCTGTCGCCGCAGAACGTCTCCGTCACGGCCGAGGACAAGGCCAGGATCGTCGAGGGCGGCTTCTTCAACCAGAGCTGACGGGACGGGGCGGACCAGCAAGGTGTCCACGTTCTGGACCGTCGTGTCCTTCGCGCTCTACGTCTACTTCCTGTTCCTGTTGGCCCGGCTGATCGTCGGCTGGGTGATGGTCTTCGCCCGCAACTGGCGGCCGACCGGGTTGATCGCAGCCGGGCTCGAGGTCGTGTACGCCGCGACCGACCCACCGCTCAAGGCGTTGCAGCGGGTGATCCCGCCGCTCAACCTGGGCACCGTCCGCCTGGACCTGGGGTTCATGGTGCTGCTGATCATCGTGTACGTGCTGCGCGAGGTGGCCGCGAATCTGGCCTACACGTCCTGATCCAGTACGTTGCTACGTGACTCCGACAGATCCCTGCTTCCCGATGCTCCCTGAAACGCCTGAGGTGATGGCATGCCGCTGACTCCCGCCGACGTTCACAACGTCGCGTTCAAGAAGCCGCCGATCGGCAAGCGGGGGTACGACGAAGACGAGGTCGACGCCTTCCTGGACCTGGTCGAGGCCGAGTTCGCCCGGCTGATCGAGGAGAACGCCGAACTGCGCTCGCGGGTGGCTGAAGGGGGAACCGCGCAGGCGGCGCCGCCCACCGAGCCGGTGCCGGCGCAGAGCCCCCAGCCCCCGCCCCAGGCCGACCAGGAGCCCGAGGCGACGCCGTCGCCGGACGCACCGACGCTGGTCAAGGCGACGACGGCCGACGAGCTCAGCCAGGCCACCAGGATGCTGGCGCTGGCCACCGAGACCGCCGAGCGGCACGTCGCCGAGGCGCGCGAGGAGCGCGACCGCCTGCTCACCGAGGCCCGCACCGCCAGCGAGCAGATGATCGCCGAGGCCAACACGAAGTCCGAGCAACAGCTGGCCGGGGCCCGGACGACATCCGAGCAGCAGCTGGCCGAGGCGAAGAACCGCGCCGAGACGCTGGACCGCGACTCGCAGGCCAAGGCGCGCACGCTCACCCAGGACGCCGAGCGTCGCCAAGGCGAGATCATGGGCAGCCTGGAGCAGCGCAAGGCCGGGCTGGAGCGTGAGATCGACGCCCTGCGGACCTTCGAGCGGGAGTACCGCACCCGCCTGAAGTCCTACCTGGAGTCGCAGTTGCGCGATCTGGACGCCCGTACGTCGGCCGAGCCGGCCGGGGCCGGTGCCCAGCAAGGGACCGGGGCCTCGGGCAACTCCGCGAGCCAGTCGTCGAACTGAGTTCCGGGGTGTAACGGATGCGCCTGCTGCTGGCCGGGGCCGGCCTGCTCCTGCTCGCCGCCGTCGTCTGCTTCGTCCTCGGGTTGGCTCAGGGCAGCCAGGGGCTGCTCTGGGCCGCGGTGGCCACCGGCCTGCTCGCCGTCGCCTCGGCCACGCCGGCGCTGCTCCGCCCGGCCCGGGGCAGAGATCAGCGGACGGGAACCGCTCCGACCTGACGCGCGCAGCGCAGGATGGCCTCGACGCTCTGCTCGGCGTCCTGGTCGGTCGTGTTCCATCCAGAGACGCTGAGGCGCATCGCGACCCGGCCGTTCCAGGTGGTCGGGCCGCACCAGCAGGTGCCGTCCTGCTGGACGGCTGAGATCAGGCGTGCGGTGGTCGGATCGGGACCGGCCGCGACCAGGACCTGGTTGAGTACCACGTCGTTGAGGACCTCGAGGCCGGCGTCGGCCAGCGCCTCGCCGATCCGGTGGGCTCTGGCACAGGCACCGGCCACCAGGTCGGCGACGCCGGCGCGGCCGAGGCTGCGCAGCACCGCCCACACGTCGATCTGGCGGGCGCGCTGGGAGGATTCCGGCCCGTGGTGCATCGCTTCGAAGCCACCTGCCGGCGGCAGGTAGCCGGCCACCGAGCCGAAACTGCGGCGAAGGTTCTCCGGACTCCGTAGCAGGACCATCCCGCTGTCGTAGGGGACGTTCAGCCACTTGTGCCCGTCCGTGGCCCACGAGTCGGCCTCCCTCAGGCCGCGTACGAGATGCGCCCGGGTGGGATCGGCCAGGGCCCACAGGCCAAAGGCGCCATCCACGTGCAACCAACCTCCGCGGTCACGCACCCACGACGCGATCTGCGGGAACGGGTCGAAGGCGCCGGTGTTGACCTCGCCGGCCTGCGCACACACGATGACCGGCCCCACGACGTCGGGGAGCAGCTCGGCTCGCAGCCGTCCCTGGTCGTCGGCGGGTACCCGATGCACCCGACCGCGGCCCAGCCCGATCAGGCCGAGCGCCTTGAGCAGCGTGGAGTGGGCGCGGTCGCCGACCACCACGGACAACGCCGGCGCGCCAGCCAGCCCGTCCTGCTGGACGTCCCAGCCGAGCCGGGCCAGCTGGTGGTCTCGGGCGGCCGCCAGCGCGGTGGCGTTGGCCATCGTCGCGCCGGTGACGAAGGCGACCTCCGTCGTGTCCGGGAGCCCGAACAGGCTCACGAGCCATCCTCGGGTGACGTCGTGCAGGCGGGCGGCGATCGGACTCATCATCGGGAGGGCAGCGTTCTGATCCCACGCCGACCCCAGCCAGGCCGAGGCCAGCGCGATCGGCAACGTCCCGCCGGTGACGAATCCGAAGTAGCGCGGGCCCGTCGAGGCGACCGTGGCCGGTGAGCCGGCGTCGTCCAACAGCGCCAGGGTCTCCAGCGGGTCCGAGGGGCTGTCGGGGAGCGGTTCGTCGAAGCGGTGCAGGTCGGCCAACGCGGCCTGTGACGGTGTCACCGGCCGCTGGTCCACCCCGTCCACGTACCGGCGGGCTCGGCGGGCCGCCTCTGCCAGTAGGGCGTCTCGCTCGCTCATGGCGCCAGTCTGGCGGACCGGACCGTGCCAGACTCCGGACCGCGGTTGTCCATCTCGAGCCCCTCCGGCAGATGGCCGCCGAGCAGCAGGGGCTGGCAACGGTCAGCGTCGTGCGGGCCGACGCCCGCCCGCACTCCTCGCTGGTCAACGCCGGCGTGCTCGATCATCCGCAGACCGGCGTGGCCGTCGCCGGCTACGTCACGTACGGCGCAGTCAAACTCCGCCAGCTCGCCGAGCGGCCCGCGACGTCGCTGCTGTGGCGGGCGGGCTGGCGCTGGGTGGCCGTCGGGGGCACGAGCGAGCTCCACAGCCTAGGCAACACCGAACCGGAGCCGCTGCGCCTGCTCTACGGACGATCTTCACCGCCGCCGGCGGCGCGCACGACGACTGGGACACCTACGGCCGGCCCTTGATGACCCAGGCGGGAAGAAGTGGGCACGAACGACGGCGACACGCCGGGCGAACCGGTACCAACTGCCCACTTTGCGGGCGGACAGCTGGCAAGTGGGCAGTTCGGGCATCCCGCCGGCGTAGTGGTGCACCCCGGCGACCACCGGACCCCTGACCACGTGCCGGCCGTGCGCGCAGCACGTGCTCGGGTGCGCCGGCGTCCAGGGCCGCACCCTGGCCGGTGCCTCGCGGTCGGTCGAACTCGCCAGCCCCTGGTACGGCCGGCCGACAGGGCAAGAGTT
>JACCSC010000096.1 GCA_013813215.1 Geodermatophilaceae bacterium
CGGCCACCCCGAGCTGCTGCGCGACCGTGAGGGCGGCGGCCTCGGTCGCCATCCGCGCGGACTCGCCGGGGCGCTCGGCGTACCCGATGCGCAGCACGCCCGACGTTCCAGTCGTGGTTCGGACGAGCCAGGGCGCCCCACCCTCGCGCAGCGGCACCACCTCGGCGAGGTCGCCACCCAACGCCGTCAGCGCCCAACTCAGCGCGTGATCCGGGGGAACCGCCACGCGCCCCAGGCTAGAGCCAGGGTCAGCGGGTGCGGCTGGCCAGGAAGTCGTCGGGCTCCAGGTAGTACGGATTGTCGATGACCATGCCGCCGAGCATCGCCTTGGGGTGGGTCTTGAGCACGTCGAGCACCATCTCGCCGTCACAGCGGTTCAGGTCGTACAGGCACAGCACGATCTGCGGGTAGTTCCCGATGATCCGGTTGAGCTCGGACTCGTACATCGCCAGCTGCTCCACGCCGGGCTTGTCGCGGTGCGCCCACGTCATGTCCCCGACGTTGCGTACCACCATGTCCGGCTCCGCCCCCTCCCACCGCGCCTTGTGCGCCCAGAACTCGATCATCCGGGCCGGCAGGAAGCCGCCCCCGTCGAAGTACGTCGAGTCCGAGTCCAGCACCTCCAACTGACCCGAGGTGACCAGCTCGTCGACGTCCACGATGTCGGCGAGCGCGGCCAGCACGTGTGACGGCGGGCAGCTGTCCACCACGCAGGTGCACTTGCTGCCCATGGTCAACCCGCCGGTCAGGTACGGCAGCAGGATGCCGTCGCGTTCCTCGGGCCGCCGGTAGAACGCGCACACGTGGTCGCCCGCGCCCAGCTGGATCCCGTCCAGATCGCGCGTGTGCGTAGCGGTCACGTGGTCCTCCGTCGGTATAGCCCGGTACGGCGGGAGCTCGGGGGTCCTCCCGCCGTACCGGAGTCTTCGGCAGCTCCGCTGTCAGTGACCCGTCAACTCCGCGCGCACCATGGCGACGGCCTCGCCCATCGCACGGAGTTTGGCGTACGCCGTCGTGCGGCTGAAGTACCCCAGGCCGCAGTCCGGCGCCACGAGCAGGCGGTCCGCGGGCACGATCTCCAGCCGCGCGCGGATCCGGTCGGCGATGGTCTCCGGAGTCTCCACGTGGGTGTTCTTTGCGTCCACCACACCTAGGCCCAGCACCTTGTCGGTCGGAAAGTCGCGGTAGGGCTCCAGGTCGCCGAACTCGGAACTGCAGGTCTCCAGGTGGATGACGTCCGCGGTGGACTCCTTGAACAGCGGCATCATGTCGGCGGTCCGAGCCTCGAAGACGTCGCGCTGTCCGTCCACGCTGCCGTAGCAGACGTGCCAGAACTTCAGCGCGTCGACGCCGTCGAACATGATGTTCTGGACCTCGATCTGCCACCTGTCCTGCGTGTACGGAGCCAGGACGTCGATCAGCTGGACCGCCTCCAGGCCGATCGAGACCAGGTACTTGAGCTCCTGGTTCATGGCCACCGCGAGGTCGCGGGCGAGCTGGATCGGGTCGCCGTAGAACTGGTCGTCGACGATGATGCTCTGCTGCGCCGGGCCGAGGAACGCGACCTTGAACGGCATGGTAGTGGCCCCCTGCATGGCGGTGACGACGCTTTCGAAGATCGGCCGCTTCCACTGGATCTTGCTGGTCACCGCGGCCTTGTAAAACGGCTTGTACTTCGCCCCGTCCCCGGGCGGGCCGTACGGCTGGAAGCCGGCCAGGTTCTCCGGGATGAAGTGGAAGATGGGCTCCAGCTGGAAGCCCGGCGCCTCCCACTCGTAGTACTGCGCGCCGTCGGCCAGCACGTCCAGACCGGCCAGCTCCTGCTCGTGGGCGCAGATCTTGACCGCGTCCTCGTAGGCCACCCGCAGGTTGTGACTGCGGTAGACCGGCTCGTTGAGGGTGCCGAGAACGCGACCCTGCAGCCAGTGCGGCCGCGGGAACGCCGACACCGCGGAGGTCGGCAGCAGGACCTCCTCACCTCTGATCTGCATGCTGAACTCCTTCCTGGCTCCGACTCCGACGGAGTGCTCCGACGGCTCGCGTGGACGGTTCGCGTTTCATCAGGTTCCGTACGGCGGCGACGACCCGTTCGGGCGAGACGTCGACCTCGGCCTCCAGCTCCCGGGCCACCGGCCAGGGGATGTTGCCCCCCGTGACCCGGGTGATGGGCGCGACGAGGTCGTCGAAGGCCTCCTCGGCCACGATCGAGGCGACGGCTGCCCCCCAGCCGAGCTGACCGGGGTTCTCCTCCACCACAACCAGCCGGCCGGTCCGTGCGACGGAGGCCAGCACGGCCTGCGCGTCGAGCGGGACGAGGCTGCGCAGGTCCAGGACGTGGGCGTCGATGCCCTCGGCGGCCAGCGTGTCGGCGGCCTGCTCACAGTGCCGGACGGTGATGGACAGGCCAACCAGGGTGACGTCGCTGCCCTCGCGAACCACCCGGGCCGTGCCCAAGGGCACGAGATGCTCCCCGTCGGGCACGGTCTGCTTGGCGCCGTACAGCGCTTTGTGCTCGAAGACCAGCACCGGATCCGCGTCGCGGATCGCGGCGGCCAGCAGGCCGGCCATCTCCGCCGGCGTGGACGGGGAGACGATCTTCAGCCCGGGCACGCACATCGCCCAGTTCTCCGCCGACTGGCCGTGCTGGCTGCCGAAGCCCAGGCTGCCGAACCCGCTCGCTCCGCGCATCACCAGCGGCAGGCTGACCTGACCGCCGGTCATGTAGCGGG
>JACCSC010000121.1 GCA_013813215.1 Geodermatophilaceae bacterium
GCGCCCGGTACGTCACGTTCGCCGTGGACGCCGACCGCGTGGCCGTCATGTGCTCCATGAACGCCTCGAGGTCCCGCTTCGTCAGCGCCTCCGGAGCCCGCAGCCGGCCGGCCGAGTCGAGGAAATCGATCAGTTGTAGGGCCGCTGTGGAGTAGATCCGCTGGGTCGAGGAAGCCTTGTTCTGCGAGCGCAGGGTGCGCATCCAGTCCCGTTCCAGGGCCTCCAACGCCTCGCGCATATCTGAAAGTTACCGGGTGTCTGAGCGCTGTGCCAAGTCCCGGAAGACTTTCGGCTTGACAAACGTGCTGGTCAGAAGGCTAAAGTGGGCGCGGCAGGTTTCGAACCTGCGACCACCCGCTTGTAAGGCGGGTGCTCTACCGCTGAGCTACGCGCCCGCGGCAAAGAAGCTACGCCGCAGCGGCCAGCGCCGCCTTCCAGCCCGACTGGTCCCGGATTTCGCCCGGCCCGTTGGCCTCGGCGAACGAGACCACCCCGGACTTGTCGATCAGGAACGTGCCTCGGATCGCCATGCCGCGCGCCTCGTTGAAGACGCCGTAGGACTGAGCCACCGCCCCGTGCGGCCAGAAGTCCGACAGCAGCGGAAATTGGTAACCCTCCGAGGCGGCCCACGTCTTCAGCGAATAGACCGTGTCCACGGAGATCGCCAGCAGCTGCACCGACTCGTTCTGGAACGACGGCAGGTCGTCCCGGACCTGGCACAGCTCGCCCGTGCAGCCGCCGGAGAAGGCGAACGGGTAGAAAACCAGCAACACGTCCTTCGAACCGCGGAACGAGGACAGCGTGATCTCCTCGTTGTCCTGGTTTCGCAGGGTGAAGTCCGGTGCGGTCTCGCCTACGGCGACAGCCATACAAGCGCTCCTATCGGTTACGGCGGCTGGACCGCGGAGTCGTCAGACGCGCCCCCGACCAGTCCTTGCCTGCGTTGATCGTGCTCGTCTGTTGCAACCCTGCGGTCGGCGCCGCCTCGCTGATGTCGCTGGCCTCGACGTGCCCCGGACGGCCGGTCTTGGGCGACAGGAGCCAGACCACACCGTTGTCGGCCAGGGGGTGGATCGCATCGACCAGGGCGTCGACGAGGTCGCCGTCGTCCTCGCGCCACCACAGCAGCACGACGTCGACCACCTCGTCGGAATCCTCCTCGACGAAATCACCGACCCGGTCGAGGACCGCGTCGCGCAGTTCCTCGTCGCAGTCCTCGTCGTACCCGATCTCCTGCACGACCATCCCCGGCTCGATCCCGAGCCGGTCCGCAGGCCCCCGCCCGGCCGAACCTTCCGCGCTCCCAGTCACCGGCGACCCGACTCAGCCGTCACAGGCCGCGGCCAACACGTCGTTGGCGTCGACGATGATCTGGGTGTTCACGTCGGAGCCGGCCCGCAGCCGATCCCGGACCTCGACCTGCGCGACCTGCGTGGCCACCGCCCCCTCCTTGACCGGACCCTCCGGGAGCGGGTCGATATAGGTCTGGACCTCCATCTGTGCGGCGTCGAAGAGCGCCGCGACGTTGTCGCGCATGGCCTGCGTCTGATCCGCCTCGGGCTGGGCGGCCAGTTCGTTGAAGGCGTCGAAGGCATCGACGTCGCTCAGCGGGATCAGGAAGCAGGCCGTCTCCTCGGCCTCGCTGCCCGTGCTCTCCGTGGTCTCCGTCGTCGACTCGGTGGTCTCCGTCGTCGTCTCCGTGGTCTGCGTCGTCGTCTCGGTCGTCGGGTCGGCGCCGCCGTACGCGGCGGTTCCCTCGACCGTGCTCGCACACGCGACGAGGCTGGCGATCAACGCGGCGGCGGCGCCGAGCATGGTGACGGGGTGGCGCGGGCCGGGCATCAGCGACTCCAGATCAACGGAAGCGACCAGCCCCCCTGGTCGCGGTTACGAAGCGTAGGCCACCCGCTGGAGGCGGCACCACTGACTGGGTGGTGTCCCCCAACGGTGGAACAATCACCCCGTACGCCGAGACCCGCGGGCTCCGCCCCTGGGGTACCCCAACGCCAACCGCCGTGCGCGCACCCGCCTGGGAGGCAATCCGTGGCCAACGACCCGACATCGGAGCGGCCGATCATCGACGGGCTGGCCAGCCAGCTCCCGGACGTCGACCCCGACGAGACCCGCGAGTGGCTGGAGTCCCTCGACGCCGTGGTCGACAACGCCGGCCGCGGCCGGGCGCGCTACCTCATGCTGCGGATGCTCGAGCGCGCCCGGGAGCAGCACGTCGGCGTCCCGGCCCTGCGCAGCACCGACTACATCAACACGATCCCGCCCGACCGGGAGCCCGAGTTCCCCGGGGACGAGCACGTCGAGCGCCGGATCCGCGCCTACATCCGGTGGAACGCCGCGATGATGGTCCACCGCGCGCAGCGGCCGGGCATCGGCGTCGGCGGGCACATCTCGACGTACGCCTCCAGCGCCAGCCTGTACGAAGTCGGCTTCAACCACTTCTTCCGCGGCAAGGACCACCCGAGCGGCGGCGACCAGATCTACTTCCAGGGCCACGCCAGCCCCGGCATCTACGCCCGGGCCTTCCTCGAGGGCCGGCTGTCGGAGTCGCAGCTCGACGGCTTCCGCCAGGAGCTGTCGCACGAGGGGGGCGGGCTGTCGTCGTACCCCCACCCCCGGCTGATGCCGGACTTCTGGGAGTTCCCGACCGTGTCGATGGGCCTCGGCCCGCTGAACGCGATCTACCAGGCGCGATTCAACCGCTACCTGCACAGCCGGGGCATCAAGGACACCAGCGGCCAGCGGGTCTGGGCCTTCCTCGGCGATGGCGAGATGGACGAGCCGGAGTCGTTGGGCGCGATCGGTGTGGCCGCCCGCGAGGAGCTGGACAACCTCACGTTCGTCATCAACTGCAACCTGCAGCGTCTCGACGGGCCGGTCCGGGGCAACGGCAAGATCATCCAGGAGCTGGAGAGCTACTTCCGCGGCGCGGGCTGGAACGTGATCAAGGTGATCTGGGGCCGCAGCTGGGATCCGCTGCTCGCCGGTGACGTCGGTGGCGCCCTGGTCAACCTCATGAACGCCACGCCGGACGGGGACTACCAGACCTACAAGTCCGAGAACGGCGGCTTCGTCCGCGACAACTTCTTCGCCCGCGACCCACGGACGCTGAAGATGGTCGAGCACATGACCGACGAGCAGATCTGGAACCTGGAGCGCGGCGGGCACGACTACCGCAAGGTGTACGCCGCCTTCCAGGCCGCCGTCGCCCACACCGGGCAGCCGACCGTGATCCTCGCCAAAACGATCAAGGGCTGGACGCTAGGCAGTCACTTCGAGGGCCGCAACTCCACCCACCAGATGAAGAAGCTGACCGCCGACGACCTCAAGGCCTTCCGCGACCGGCTGTACCTCGACATCCCCGACGAGGCGCTGGACGCCAAGCTGCCGCCGTACTACCTGCCGCCCAAGGACTCCGACGAGCTGGCGTACATGTTCGAGCGGCGCCGCGAGCTGGGCGGGTCGATTCCGCGTCGCGTGGTCAGCGCCAAGCCGCTGAGCCAGCCTGATCCGCAGACGTACGACGTCCTGCGCCGCGGCTCGGGCAAGCAGGCCGTGGCCACGACCATGGCCTTTGTCCGGCTCTTGAAGGAACTGCTCAAGCACAAGGAGATGGGCCCGCGATTCGTCCCGATCATCCCGGACGAGGCCCGCACCTTCGGCATGGACGCGATGTTCCCGACCCAGAAGATCTACTCCCCGCACGGCCAGAACTACCTGTCCGTCGACCGCGAGCTGCTCTTGGCCTACAAGGAGTCCACGAGCGGGCAGATCCTGCACGAGGGGATCACCGAGGCCGGCTCGGCCGCGTCGTTCACCGCCGCCGGTACGACGCACTCGACCAACGGCGAGCACATGATCCCGATCTACATCTTCTACTCGATGTTCGGGTTCCAGCGGATCGGCGACTCGTTGTGGGCGGCCGGGGACCAGCTCACCCGCGGCTTCCTGCTCGGCGCGACCGCCGGCCGGACGACGCTGAACGGCGAGGGCCTGCAGCACGAGGACGGGCATTCGCTGCTGCTCGCCTCGAGCAACCCCGCCGTCGTCGTCTACGACCCGGCGTTCAGCTTCGAACTCGCGCACATCGTCCGCGACGGACTGGGCCGGATGTACGGCGAGGATCCCGGTGACAGATCGCCGGACGTCTTCTACTACATCACCGTCTACAACGAGCCGTATGTGCAGCCGGCCGAGCCGGCGGACGCCGACGTAGCGGGGATCCTGCGCGGCATCCACCACTATCGGCCGGCGCCCGGGGGCGACGGGCCGGCCGCCCAGCTGTTGGCCTCCGGCGTCGGCGTCCAGTGGGCGCTGAAGGCGCAGGAACTGCTAGCCGCCGACTGGGGCGTGCGCGCCGACGTGTGGTCGGTCACCTCCTGGAACGAGCTGCGCCGCGACGCCCTGGCCTGCGACTCGTGGAACCTCGACAACCCCGACGGCACGCAGCGGATGCCCTACATCACCTCGGCGCTGCGTGACCGGCCCGGTCCGGTGGTTGCGGTATCGGACTGGATGCGGGCCGTGCCGGACCAGATCGCACCCTGGGTGTTGAACGACTTCGTGTCGCTGGGCACCGACGGGTTCGGCCTGTCCGACACCCGCCCGGCGCTGCGGCGGCACTTCCGGGTCGACGCCGAGTCGATCGTCGTACGCACCCTCACCGCCCTGGCCGCGCGCGGCGAGGTCGACCACGGCGTACTGCAGGCGGCGATCGACAAGTACGGCGTCACCGACATCGGGCGGGTCGAGGCCGACCACAGCGGTGGTCTGACGTAACACTCCCCAGGGGGCTGCGTCACTCCCCATGAGCTCCGCCCCCGGACCCCCGCTCAGGAGGGCTCTGCCCCCCTGACACCCCCCGCCCGGGACAAGCCCCGGGAACCTTGGCTCGTCTTGGGGGTCTAGGTCGCCAGGACGTCCATGGCTACGGCGGCGTACGTCGCCACGCCGGCGGCCAATGCCGACTCGTCGAAGACGACCAGGTTCGAGTGGTTGCCGGGCGCGGCGTCCGGCTCCAGGTCCGGCGGACAGGCGCCCAGGAACGCCATCGCCCCGGGCACTTCCTCCAGCACGTAGGACCAGTCCTCCGCACCCATGATCGGGTTGTCCATCGGGACCACCCGCGCGGCCCCGAGCACCCGACCGGCACTAACCTGGACCGCGGCGGCGAAGTCGCCGTCGTTCACGGTGACGGGGTAGCCGGCCTCGATCGAAAGCTCCGCGGTCATCCCGTGCGCGGCCGCGATACCGTCGGCGACCTGCGCGACCATGGCCCGCACCGAGGCCCGGCTCTCGGCCGACAGCGTGCGGATCGTGCCCTCCAGTTCGGCCCGGACCGGGATCACGTTGTCCGTCGTACCGGCCGTGATCCGCGCGATCGTGACCACCGCAGGATCGAAGATGTTCACCCGGCGGGTGACCATCGTCTGCAGCGCGATGACGATCTCGGCCGCCACCGGGAT
>JACCSC010000144.1 GCA_013813215.1 Geodermatophilaceae bacterium
ACGTCGTCGACGCGCGCACCGCCGCCGAGTGGGGGCTGGTCAACGCCGCCGTACCGGACGCGGACCTGGAGAAAGAGACCCTCGCCCTGCTGGAGCGGGCCACCCGCGGCAGCCGCGCCTCCAAGGCGCTGGGCAAGCAGGCGTTGTACGCCCAGCTCGACCGGCCCGAGCGCGACGCGTACACCTACGCCGTCGAGGTGATGGCCGCGGCCAGCCAGACGCCTTCCGCGCGGGAGGGGATAGCCGCCTTCCTGGGCAAGCGGCACCCCCAGTGGCCCGCCTGAGGTGCGCCTGGTCATCGCCCGCTGCCAGGTCGACTACGTCGGGCGGCTGACCGCGCACCTGCCGATGGCCATCCGACTGCTGCTGGTCAAGGCCGACGGGTCGGTGTCGATCCATGCCGACGACCGCGCCTACAAGCCGCTGAACTGGATGAGTCCGCCCTGCACGCTGCAGGAGCAATCGGGGCAGTGGACGGTGACGAACAAGGCCGGCGAGCAGCTCATCCTGACGATCCAGGAGATTCTGCACGACGCGTCGTTCAGCCTCGGGGTCGATCCCGGCCTGCAGAAGGACGGTGTCGAGGCGCACCTGCAGGAGCTGCTCGCCACCCACATCACGACCCTCGGCGCCGGTTGGACGCTGCTGCGCCGGGAGTACCCGACCGCGATCGGCCCGGTCGACATCCTCTGCAGGGACGCCGACGGCGTGACCGTGGCCGTGGAGATCAAGCGCCGCGGCGAGATCGACGGCGTCGAGCAGCTGACGCGGTACGTCGAGCTGCTCAACCGCGACCCGCTGCTGCGCCCGGTGCGTGGACTGTTCGCGGCCCAGGAGATCAAGCCGCAGGCCCGGGTGCTCGCCACCGACCGGGGGATCGGCTGCGTGACGCTGGACTACGCCGCCCTGCGCGGCACTGACGACCCGTCGCTGCGGCTGTTCTGATGCGTTTTCCCCAGAGCCGGGTACCCGACCCGGCCGGTGCACCCGCGCTGCGTTGGGGCATCCTCGCGCCCGGTGGCATCGCGGCCACGTTCGTCACGGCCCTCCGTGCGCACACCCGGCAGCAGGTGGTGGCCGTGGGTTCCCGCTCGCCGGACCGGGCCGCCGCCTTCGCCGCCCGCCACGAGATCGGGCGGTGGTACGGCTCGTACACCGAACTCGTCGACGATCCGGCCGTGCAGGCCGTCTACGTGGCTTCGCCCACGGGGCAGCACCACGAGCACACCCTGCTGGCTCTGGCCGCAGGCAAGCACGTGCTGGTGGAGAAGTCCTTCGCCCTCGACGCCGGGCAGGCCCGCGAGATGGCCACGGCCGCCCGCACGGCGGGGCTCGTACTGGTAGAGGCGATGTGGACTCGGTTCCTGCCGCACGTCGACGTTGTGGACCAGCTCGTCCGCGACGGCGTACTCGGGTCGGTAGAGACCGTGCTGGCCGACCACGGGCAGCTGCTCACCCCCGAGGCCGCACCGCGGCTGCACCGACCCGACCTCGGCGGCGGCGCCCTGCTCGACCTCGGGGTGTACCCGGTCGCCTTCGCCGACCTCGTCCTCGGGGCACCGGACCGGGTCACCGCCGTCGGGGGGTACGCCGACAGCGGTGTCGACGCCCAGCTGTCCGCCGTACTCCGGACCGGTGCTGCGCACGCGGTGGTCACGACGACCCTGACCGCCCGGACGCCGACCACGGCCGCGGTCTGCGGCACCGCGGGCCGGGTGGAGATCGCGGCCGACTTCTACACCCCGGCCACGCTCACGTTGACCACGGCGGCCGGCCGGGTCGACCGGCCGCTGGACCCGATCCGTGGTCACGACGGGCTGTGCTTCCCCGCTGCACACGTCGCGCAATTGGTGGCGGACGGGCGCGCGGACTCGCCGGTGCTGCCCCTGGCGACGAGTGTGCGCATGATGGAGACGATGGACGAGATCCGGCGGCAGCTCGCGCTGGACTGACGAGGGGATGGCCATGGGATTCTGGGACAGGCTGACCGGCCGGAAGCGACCGGAGCAGCGCCCGGCGAACTCCGACGAGCAGGCGATCGAGCGCTACCGGTACCTGCTGCGGACCGCGCCGCCGGAGCAGGTCGAGCAGGCCCACGCCGAGGCCTTCGCCAAGCTGACGCCGGAGCAGCGTCGACAGGTGTTGGAGCAGCTGAGCGCCGAGGTACCACCGGAGGAGCGGGCAGCCAGCGACGACCCGAGGGCCTTGGCCCGGATGGCCACCCGGGCCGAGATGCGCCAGCCGGGAACGCTGGAGCGCAGCTTCGGCGGAGTCGGGATGGGCGGCAGCCTGTTGGGCTCGGTAGCCGGAGCCTTCCTGGGCACGGCCATCGCCATGTCGCTGATCGGGGCGTATGACGGGGATGCCGGGGCGGAGCAGGAGGCCGCCGACTCCGGTGACAGCGACTCCGGCGGCGACTCCAGCGGCGATTATGGCGGCGGCGATTACGGCGGCGGCGGTGATGCCGGCGGCTTCGGGGGCGGCGACTTCGGCGGCGGGGGTATCTGAGTTGAAGATCGGCCTGCAGATCCCCGACTTCACCTGGCCTTCCGGCGCGACCGGACTGGCCGGTGACTTGGCCCGGGTGGCTCGCACCGCCGACGACGTGGGCTTCGATGCCATCGCGGTGATGGACCACGTCTTCCAGATCCACATGGTCGGTCCGGCCGAGAACGACATGCTGGAGGGCTACACGACCCTCGGCTTCCTGGCCGCGCACACCTCACGAGCCCGGCTGTTCACCCTCGTCACTGGGGTGACGTACCGGGATCCGGGACTCCTGGCCAAGATCGTGACCACCCTGGACGTCCTGAGCGAGGGTCGGGCCTGGCTCGGCATCGGAGCAGCGTGGAACGAGGAGGAGAACCGCGCGCTGGGGTTGCTCTTCCCCCCGACCGCCGAGCGGTTCGAGCGCCTCGAGGAGACACTGCAGATCTGCCTGAAGATGTGGAGCGAGGACGAGTCGGCGTACGACGGGACGCACTACCAGCTCGGCCGCACCCTGAACTCACCGCAGAGCCTGGCCCGCCCGCACCCGCCGATCATGATCGGGGGCAGCGGGGAGAAGAAGACGCTGCGCTACGTCGCCCGCTACGCCCAGGCCTGCAACCTGTTCCCCGGCCCTGACGTCGCCCACAAACTCGACGTCCTGCGCGAGCACTGCGAGCGCGGGGGCCGCGATTACGCCGAGATCGAGAAGACCGTGATCTTCCGTTTCGACGTGAGCGCCGACGGATCGGTCCAGAAGCTGATCGACCAGCTGGGTGGCCTGGCCGACCTCGGCATCCAGACCGCGATCGGCGCGGTGAAAGACGTCTGGAAGATCACTCCGCTGGAGGTCATGGGCACCGAGGTGATCCCGGCCGTCGCCGCGCTGTGATCGACCAGATCGACTCCCGGGACCCGGCGACCGGCCGGCTGGTGGCGACGTTCCCGGCGGACGACGACGCGGCGGTCCGCGCGGTGGTGGGCGCCGCGCGGACTGCGGCGGACTGGTGGGCAGCGCTTGGCTTCGAGGGTCGGCGCCGCCGGCTCACGGCATGGCGGCGGGCGATCACCCGCGACCTGGACGGCCTCGCCGAGCTGGTACACCGGGAGAACGGCAAGCCCGTCGCTGACGCGCTGTTGGAGATCGTGCTGGCTGTCGAGCACATCGCCTGGGCCGCGGCCCAGGCACCGGAGGTCCTGCGCCACCGCCGGGTCGCGCCGGGCTGGCTGATGCTGAACCAGGCGGCCACCGTCGTTTACGAGCCGTACGGCGTCGTCGGCGTACTCGGGCCGTGGAACTATCCGGTCTTCACCCCGATGGGCTCACTGGCCTACGCGTTGGCCGCGGGCAACGCCGTGGTCTACAAGCCCAGCGAGCACACGCCGGCCGTCGGGCGCTGGCTGGTCGAGCGGTTCGCCGAGGTGGTCCCCGAGCAGCCGGTGCTCAGCCTGGTCACCGGCGCCGGTGACACCGGTGCCGCGCTCTGCCGGGCCGGGGTGGACAAGCTGGCGTTCACCGGCTCGGCGGCCACTGCCCGGAAGGTGATGGCGGTCTGCGCGGAGTCGCTGACGCCCGTCCTGCTGGAGTGCGGCGGCAAGGATGCGCTGGTGGTCGACGCCGACGCCGACGTGCCGGCCGCCGTCGAGGCGGCGCTGTGGGGCGGGCTGTCCAACGCCGGGCAGACCTGCATCGGCATCGAGCGGGTGTACGCGGTCGAGGCGGTGTACCCCGAGTTCGTCGCCGCGCTCACCCGCCGGGCCGGTGAGATCAAGGCCGGCGCTGACTACGGCCCGATAACGGTGGCCGAGCAGGCCGAGGTGGTCTCCCGGCACGTGGCGGACGCCTTGGAGCGCGGAGCGCGGGCTGTGGTCGGCGGGGTGCCGTCGCCGTCGTCGCCGTGGATCGAGCCGGTGCTGCTGGTCGACGTACCCGAGGAGGCCCTGGCGGTCACCGAGGAGACGTTCGGCCCGACCCTCACGGTGACGCGGGTGCGGGACGCCGACGAGGCGGTGGCCAGGGTCAACGCCAGCCGCTACGGACTCGGGGCCGCGGTCTTCGGGACAGCGCGGGCGGCGGACATCGCGGCGCGGCTGCGCTGCGGCATGGTGAGCATCAACTCGGTGATCGCTTTCGCCGGAGTACCGGCCCTGCCGTTCGGGGGAGTCGGCGACTCGGGATTCGGGCGCATCCACGGGGCGGACGGGTTGCGCGAGTTCGCCCGGCCCAAGGCCGTGACCCGGCAGCGCTTCGCGCCGGTGTTGGCGCTGACCACGTTCCGCCGCCGGCCGGCGGCTGTGAGGGCGACGGTAGGACTGGCCCGGTTGGTGCACGGACGTCGTTAGCCGGCGAGCGGCCCTGGCGCCTGACGTCAGCCCTTGGTCGCTACGTAGTAGGTGTTGAACGGGTCGGTCTCGATCGTCTTGAGGTCGACCCGGGAGAATCCGGCGTCGCCGAGCATGGTTACGGCCAGCTGCTCCCCCCACGCGGTGCCCAGCCCGGTGCCGCCGAGGGCCAGGGACACGGTCATGCAATGCATCGCCGACGCTGTGTACAGGAACGTTGCCAACGGCAGGTCCAGGTTTTCGTGCAGATGGCTGGACGCCTTGATGTCCACCATGAGGAACACTCCGTCGGAACGCAGAGCGGCAGCTATCCCGGCCAGGACACGAGCGGGTTGGGCCTGGTCGTGGATCGCGTCGAAAGCCGTGATCAGCTCGTAGGCGTCACGGCGGTCGAGGTCGCCGACATCACGCATCTCGAACGCGGCGTTCCGGAGTCCGAGCCGATTGGCCTCCTCCCGGCCGGCCGTCACCGCTTCCGCGGAGAAGTCGTAACCCGTGAAACGGCTCATCGGAAACGCCTGTGCCATCAGGTTCACAGCGTGCCCCTGACCGCAGCCGAAGTCGGCCACATCGATGCCCTCGCGCAGGCGGTCGATCACGCCGGGGATCAGGGGCAGGATGCCTTCGATCAGCGCGGCATCGTGCACGTTCGCGCTGTCCTCGGCCATCAGCCTGTGAAAGCGCGGGTACGCTGTACGGGACGCCGCCGCCGTAGGTGAAGCACTCCACTACCGGCTCCTCGACACTGGCGAGCAGCGACACGAACTGCATCACGTGCGCGAGATTGTGCGGCCCGGCGGCACGCGTCAGCGATGCCGCATGCTCCGCTGGCAGCCAGTAGACCCCGGTTCGGGGATCGTGGCGGACGATCCGACCGGTTGTCATCGCCGCCAGCCACTCGCGGACGTAGCGCTCCTGCAAGCCCGAGGCCTCGGCGATCTCCTGGCTGGTCCCAGGCGGAAGGTCGGCCAGCACGTCGAACAAGCCGACTTGGTGGCCGATACTCGTCATCAGCGCGACGCAGGCGGCGTTGAGAACGCCGATCATCCGATTCGCGAACTCTTCCGCGACGGCGCTGTCGACCGTGGGGGTCGCGCCGGTGACCGGCGGCGTCGGGCTCGGTGTCGCCTGCCCGGTGCTGGTGTGCGTGTCTGTGGCCGTCATGGCGCGATCCCTCTGGCTCGGTGTGCACGAGCCACTTGCTCGTCGACACCGACGCTAGGAAGGGGACGAAGAGACGCGCATCGGGAGAATCATGCATCTCCTCCGCCCGGCATGGGTGAGGTGATGCACGTGGTCAGGTACCGGTACGGCGGCGCGTGAGCCGGTGCTCGTGTGCCCACGCGGCCGCGGCGGTGCGGGAGGTCAAACCGAGCTTGACGAAGATGTTGGCAAGGTGGCGGGCCACGGTCTTCTGACTGATGAACAGGGCTGCGGCAACCTCCTGGTTGGTGGCTCCGCCGGCGATGTACGCCAGCACCTCGATCTCGCGCGCTGTGAGCCCGCCGGGCAGAACCGCTCGGCTGCTCGTTTCGGCACCTCGCCGGATCTGCAACGCGGCGCCGAGCTGGGCATAGGTGGCGGCCGCAGCCTCCCACTCCAAGGCGGCCGCCTCCCGGTCGCCGAGCAAGCCGTACGCGCGAGCCCGCAACGACCGGACAGCGGCGGCTTCGTAAGGCGCCTCCATGTCGCAGTAGAGAGCGAAGGCGTGGCGTAGGACGCGCAGCCCCTCGTCAGCATGTCCCTGGGCCAGCAGTACAGCTCCGCGGGCATGACCGGCCCAGGCCCTGAACCCAGCCGTGGCGTATGTACGAGCGATGTCGTCGAGTTCCCGGCACGCAACGACGGCTACGGCGATCTCATCCCTCGACAGGGCGATCTCGACCTGCGCCACCAGCAACCGCGCCCGGTGGAAGGGCCGATTCGTCGAGTCGGCGAGGGCGGTCCGGATGCTCGCGGCCGCTTCGGCTGTCCTACCCAGGTGCAGGTGGAGCAGCGCAAACCCGGGCTGCGGATTGCGACCCAGCCCCCCGGCGCGTTGGTAGCTCTCCTCGGCGCCGACAAGATCGTCGCGGAGCATGCGGAGTTCGGCCAGCTGATAGTGCGCTTCCGCTACGACGCTGACGTTCATGTCGGCAAGTTCTTCGCAGGCGATGGACGCCTCCTGCTCGGCCCGCATCCAGTCACCGTGCAGCTGCAAGAGCTGGATGCGGTGAATCCTGCACACGCCGACGAACATCACGGCGCTGGCGAAACTGTCGCACCACCGTTCGGTGGCCGCGGTCCATTGGCGAGCCCGGCGAACGTCGGCCAGGTCGTGGCACACGGTCATCAGCTGGCAGTAGATGTTGCCTGCCCATTCCGGCGGCACGCGACCGGCCAGCACGGGCAGCATCGCTTCGTCGAGCATGGCGAAGCCCTTGTCGACCTGGCCGTGCCGGATAGCGATCATGCCTTCGAGGACCAGCCCCAGGCAGACCAGCGTCGGGGTCTCGAACTGGTGGCCGAGCTCCTGGATCCTCACGGCTCCGACGAGGGCCGAGTCGAGGTCGCCGCCCTCCAGTGCCTCGGCCGCGTCGATCCAGGCCAAGAAGCCACGCTCGGCGCACTCCGGCTGATCCTCGAGCAGCCGGCGAGCTCGGCTTACCCAGCCGGACCCGATGGCGACCTCTCCGCGAAGCAGCCACGTGAACCCGATGTCGAGTGCGTTCATCGCGGCCCGCAGGGGACGGCCTTCCTCGAGGAAGTGCCGGTGACAGTCCTCGGTGATCGTCAATGTCTCCTTGATGAGACCGAGCCACCAGGCGGCATCAGCCAGGGCATGCAGATCATCGGCCGAGAGGGTCGCGTTCTGCTGGGCGGCCTTGAGACCGTCATAGGCATCAGGCCAGTCGCGCCGGGCATACGAAGCGCGCGCGCTCGACAGCAGATCGGCCAAGGCTGGCACAGGCACAACGTAGACCTGGTGTGTGCCTGCTGCGGCCGGCGTCGCCGGGCGGCGGTCAGTGCGAGACTGGGGGCCCAGGTACCCAGCAACAGGAGCGAGTGTGGCGCGAGAGTTCTCCCAGGTCGGTGTGGTCGGGCTCGGCACGATGGGGGCCGGCATCGCCGAGGTGTTCGCGCGCTCGGGCCTGTCCGTCGTGGCCGTCGAGGTGGACGAGGACGCGGTCAAGCGCGGCCGCTCGCACATCGAGGACTCGACCGAACGCGCTTTGGCCCGCGGGAAACTCGACGCGGCCGAACGCTCGGCGATGCTCGACCGCGTCTCGTACAGCACCGACCTGGCTGCCCTGGCCAACGCCGAGCTGGTCGTCGAGGCCATCCCGGAACGGATGGAGCTCAAGCGCCAGGTCTTCTCCCGGTTGGACGAGGTCTGCC
>JACCSC010000154.1 GCA_013813215.1 Geodermatophilaceae bacterium
GCATACCCCTGCTCTACATGGGCGATGAGATTGCTCTGCGCAACGACGCGACGTATCTGGACGACCCGGAACTGGCCGCGGACAACCGGTGGATGCACCGGCCGCGGATGGACTGGACGGCGGCTGCGCGGCGGCACGATCCGAGCACGGTCGAGGGACGGGTGTTCGGCTGGCTGCAGCGGCTGGGCCGCACCCGGCGGTCGTTGCCCGCCCTGCTCGGTGGCGCAGAGGCCTCGACCTGGGACGTGTGGGACACCCGCCTGCTGGGTTGGCACCGCAAGCATCCGCGCAGCGGCAACTTCATCGGGCTGGCCAACGTCGCCGAGGAGCCCGTCGACGTACCGGTCACGCCCTTGACGGGCTTGGGATTCCTGGAACCGGTGCTGGCCAGCGCCCCGGTCGACTGGCGCGGCGACCGGTGGGTCCTGCCGCCGCTGGGCTTCCTCTGGCTCGCCGAACGCTGAGCCCCTGCGGGTTGTCCAGGCGAGTCCCATGGCCGTGTCTGAACACCGGCGGACCGGCGAGAACGCATCAACGGATGCGTTCACTGTCTGCCAAGGCCGTGAGCGCATCCGTTGTGTGCAGATTGGCGGTGTGGCGGCTCGCCGCGCCCGGACACGACGCCCAGCTGATTCGGTGGTCAAGGGGCGGATCATGGCGGTCGCCGTCATCGGCCGGCGAGTGTGTCCTCTTCTATCGTGATGTGTCCTCTCCCATCCTGGTGGGTCCTCTCCCATGGTCTGCCAACCGCGAGGACCCGCCACGATCAGGTGACCTGATCATCGGGCGAACCGCGACCGGCGACCGACGTTCGGACCGTTTTGGTGGACTATGGGCGCCATGACGACCTGCGAGCACCTCGACTCCGCGCCCACCGAGGTCAACGCCAACACCCCCGACGGCTGCGAGGAGTGCCTGGCCATCGGCAGTCGCTAAGTGCACCTGCGGTTGTGCCTGGCCCGCGGTCACGTGGGCTGCTGCGACTCCTCGCCGAACCGGCACGCGACGGCCCACAACGCGGCCACCGCACACCCGGTCATCCGCAGCTTCCAGCCCGGCGAGCAGTGGCGTTGGTGCTACGTCGACCAGACCGTGGGCTGAGCGGGGTTCGCCCTGTGAGCGAGCTTGTCGAGCGAACCGTGTTGCTATCACGGCGCGCCGAGCGCAGCGAGGTGTCGCCGTGAGCGAACCGCGGCCCGACCGCGCTCGCCCGGTCCTGCTCACGGTGGACGACGACCCCGCCGTCTCGCGGGCGGTGGCCCGCGACCTGCGCCGACGCTACGGCGAGGAGTACCGCATCGTGCGGGCCTCCTCGGGCGCCGAGGCACTGGAAGCGTTGCGTGAGATCCGGCTGCGCGGCGACCGGGTGGCCGCCATCCTGGCCGACTACCGGATGCCGCAGATGAACGGCATCGAGTTGTTGGAAGCGGCGATGGACCTCTTCCCGCGCGCCGCCCGGGCGCTGCTCACGGCGTACGCCGACACCGACGCCGCCATCTCGGCCATCAACGTCGTGGACGTCGACTACTACCTGCTCAAGCCCTGGGACCCGCCCGAGGAGAAGCTGTACCCGGTCGTCGACGCCCTGATCCTCGGCTGGCAGGCCAGCGGCGAGCGGGCCGTCCCCGAGGTGAAGGTCGTCGGCCACCCGTACTCCCTGGCCTCGCACGAGGTGCGCGACTTCCTGGCCCGCAACGCCGTCCCGTACCGCTGGTACAACGAGTCCGACGCCGAGGCCGTGCGGCTGATCGAGTCCGCGGGCCTGACCGGCGTACCCGACGTGATCCCGCTGGTCGTGACGGTCGACGGCGAGGCACTGCCGGCGCCGTCCATCGCCGAGCTGGCGGGCAAGGTCGGGTTGGCCACCACGCCCAGCGAGGACTTCTACGACGTGGTGATCGTCGGCGGCGGTCCGGCCGGGCTCGGAGCCGCGGTGTACGCCGCGTCGGAGGGCCTGCGGACAGTCCTGGTCGAACGGCAGGCCACCGGCGGACAGGCCGGCCAGTCCAGCCGGATCGAGAACTACCTCGGCTTCCCCGACGGCGTGAGCGGCTCTCAGCTCACCGACCGGGCCCGCCGGCAGGCAGCCCGCTTCGGCGCCGAGGTGTTGACCGCGCGCGCGATCACCGGCCTGCGGCCGCGGGGGACAGCCGGGTCGTCACCTTCGACGACGGCAGTGCCATCGCCGCGCACACGGTCCTGCTGGCCACCGGCGTCGCCTACCGCAGGCTGCCGGCGCAGGACGCCGACGGCTTCCTGGGCCGGGGGCTGTACTACGGGTCGGCGGCCACCGAGGCGCCGGCCGGCGAGGACGTGTACGTCGTCGGCGGCGCGAACTCCGCCGGGCAGGCGGCGATGTTCTTCTCCCGCTACGCCCGCAGCGTCACCCTGCTCGTCCGCGGCGACGCGCTGGAGCGATCCATGTCGCACTACCTCATCCAGCAGATCGCCGGGGTGGACCGGATCGGCGTCCGTACCTGCTGCGAGGTCGTGGCCTGCCACGGCGACGAGCGGCTCGAACGGATCACCGTGCGCGACCTGCCGCTCCGGGGCCACCGAGGACCTCACCACCGGGCACGTGTTCGTGTTCATCGGCGCCAGCCCGATGACCGAGTGGCTGGACGGTGTCGTCATCCTGGACCGGCAGGGGTTCGTCATGACCGGCCCCGCCCTGCTCACCGACGGCCGCCGGCCGGTCGGCTGGCCGTTGGACCGGGATCCGCTGTACCTGGAGGCCAGCCTGCCCGGGGTCTTCGTTGCCGGCGACGTCCGGTCGCAGTCGGTCAAGCGGATCGCCTCCGCGGTCGGGGAGGGTGCGATGGCGGTGACCCTGGTGCACGGGTACCTCGAACACCGATGACGGAGAAGCGATGACGCCCGAGGAGTTACGCGGCCTGTTCCTCTTCGAGAAGTTGGAGGAGGACAAGCTGCGCTGGTTGGCCGAGCACGGCGACACCGTGCAGGTACGCCACGGCGAGCCGGTTCACGTCGAGGGCCAGCCCGCGACGACGTTCTTCGTGCTGCTGGCGGGCACCTTGCGCATGTCCCGGCGCGTGCAGGGCGACGACGTCGAGGTCAACCGCACCGACCACCGCGGGGTGTACACCGGGGCTACCCAGGCCTACCTCGGCGACCGGGCCAACCCGAACTACGTCAACTCGGTGCACGCGGTGAGCGACTGCAGCTTCTACACGCTGCCGGCCGCCGACTTCGCCACCGTCGTACGGCGCTGGTTCCCGATGGCCATGCACCTGCTGGAGGGATTGTTCTTGGGCATGCGATCCAGTCAGGCGATCATCGGCCAGCGTGAGCAGCTGCTCGCCCTGGGCGCGCTCTCGGCCGGGCTCACCCACGAGCTGAACAACCCGGCGGCCGCCGCGGCCCGGGCCACGGCCAGCCTGCGCGAGCGGGTCACCGGGATGCGGCACAAGCTCGCTCTGTTGGCCGAGGGACGGCTCGACGTCGAGAGCCCGCGCCACCTCACGACGTGGCAGGAAGACGCGGTCAGCGCGATCGCGCGGGCCCCGCAGCTGACGCCGATGCAGGTCGCCGACGCCGAGGACGAGCTGAGCGACTGGCTCGACGAGCACGGCGTACACGGGGGTTTCGACCTCGCGCCGGTCTTCGTCTCGGCCGGACTGGACGTCGAATGGCTGGCCAAGGTGGCCGAGGACGTGCCGGCCGAGCATCTCGACGGCGGGCTGCGCTGGCTGGCGTACACGCTGGAGACCGAGCTGCTGATGAACGACATCGCCGACGCCACCGGGCGGATCTCGGCGCTGGTCGGTGCGGCCAAGCAGTACTCGCAGATGGACCGGGCGCCGCACCAGATGGTCGACGTGCACGACCTGCTCGACTCGACGCTGACCATCCTGTCCCGCAAGACCACCGGCCTGAACGTCGTACGGGACTATGACCGTGACCTGCCGCCGATCCCGGCCTACGCCGCCGAACTCAACCAGGTGTGGACCAACCTCATCGACAACGCGGTGCAGGCGATGGCCGGCGAGGGCACGTTGACCCTGCGCACGCGGCGCGAGGACGAGCGGGTCCTCGTCGAGGTTGGCGACACCGGCCCCGGCGTACCGGAGGAACTGCGGCGGCGGATCTTCGAACCGTTCTTCACCACCAAGGCGGTGGGCCAGGGCACCGGGCTCGGTCTGGACATCTCGTTCCGAATCGTGGTCAACCGGCACGGCGGTGATCTGCGGCTAGTCTCCGCCGCGGGCGACACCCGCTTCCAGGTCCGGCTGCCGCTGACCGAGCCGCCCTCCGAGGTCGGCGCGACAGCCTAGGCGCCACTTAGGCGGAGCTGGCGGGACGGTTAGCTCGCCGCCGACGTCTCGGACCAGGCGCCGTAGCCGCCGATCAGATCGGTGACGTCGGCGTACCCGCGGGCGCGGAGCAGGCTGGCGGCCGCCGAGCTGCGGTAGCCCCCGGCGCAGTGCACGAGGACCGGCCGGTCGGCGTCGATCCGGTCCAGCAGGGTGAGCAGGCGGGGCAGCGGCAGGTTCACCGCGCCGGGCAGGGCACCGTCAGCGTGCTCGCCGGCCCCCCGGACGTCGATCACCTGCAGATCCGGCTGCTCCGCGATCGCGGCGGCCGCCCGGTCGGCTGTCACCCGGGACGAGGGCTGCATCAGCTGCGGGCTGTCGGCCAGAGCGGACAGGTCGGTCACCGCGCCGGCCACCGAGTCCAGGCCGACCCGGGCCAGCCGCAGTCGGGCCTCGCGGGCCTGCTCGGGTGAGCCGGCCAGGATGATGGCCTGCCCGGGTTCGGTGATCGCGGCGGCGTACTCGGCGAAGCGTCCGGACAGCCCCACGTTGACCGCCCCACGCAGGTGCCCGGCGGCGAAGTCCTGCTCGTCGCGGACGTCGAGCAGCAGCCAGCCGTTGGCCGTCCGCGCCACCGCCTCGGCCGACGTAAACGTCGGCGGCTCGACCGACGTGTCCAGCGGCTCGTGCCCGGCCCGGTTGAGGGCGACTTCCGCGGCGAAGTAGGAAGGCGGTTCGCCCAAACCTTCGGTGACGACCTGCACGAAGCGCTCGATGTCCATCGGGGCCAGCGCGTAGTTCGACCGGCGCTGCTCGCCCATCGTGCTCACCGTGTCGGTGGACAGCGCCTTGCCGCACGCGCTGCCCGCCCCGTGCCCGGGATAGACCAGGACCTCGTCGGGTAGCGGCAGCAGCCGGGTGTGCAGCGAGCGGTACAGCTCGCGGGCCATGTCCTCCGGTGTCCGCCCGGACGCACCGAGCAGATCCGGGCGGCCCACGTCGCCGAGGAACAGCGTGTCCCCGGTCAGGATCGCGCTCGGCGCGACGTCGGCGGCGTTCTCGAAGACCGCGTAGGTCACCGACTCAGGGGTGTGTCCCGGGGTGGCGATGACCTGGATCGCCGTACCGCTGGCCGGTTCGCCGAGGCGCAGCCACTCGCCGTCGGCCAGCCGGCGGACCGGGAAGTCGACCGGGGCGTCGGCCCCGATCGCGACGGTGGCCCCGGTGCGGGCGGCCAGTTCGCTGAACCCGGGGACGAAGTCCGCGTGCACGTGGGTCAGCAGGACTAGCTCGATGGTCAGTTCGTGCGCGGCGGCGAACTGCAGGTACTCCTCGACGTCGCGGCGCGGGTCGACGACGACCGCGCGCCGGCTGCCGGAGTCGGCGACAAGGTAGGACGCCTGGGACAGGCAGGCCAGGTAGAACTGCTCGAGAAGCACGGCACCTCCCCGGTTTCGGACGATACAGGCAAGGATGGCAGGCATGGCCGCTGGATCGTCGGGCGTAATGGGGCGGGCCGGGCGGTTCAGCGCGCCGGAGGATGCCGCGCCGCGTTCGGCCGGGCTGCGGATCGGCGGCCGATCGCTGCCGTTGGTCAGCCCGGCCCGGATCTACATCTGCGGGATCACGCCGTACGACGTGACCCATCTCGGGCACGCGGCGACGTTCGTCTGGGCCGATGTCGCGGCCTCGGTGATGCGGCTGGCCGGCGTCGAGGTGCAGACCTGCCGCAACGTGACGGATGTCGACGACGTGCTGACCCGGGCCGCAGACAAGCGGGGCCGGCCCTACGACGAGTTCGCGCTGAGCCAGGAGTACCTGTTCGAGCAGGACATGCGGCTGCTGTCGGTACGCCGCCCGACGTACG
>JACCSC010000179.1 GCA_013813215.1 Geodermatophilaceae bacterium
GATCCCTCATAGGTCAGCCACGTGCAACTGACCGCCGTCGAGGCGCCGGTAGTGTCAAAGCCGACATTTCAGGAGGCGGCGCCGACATGCTGCAGGTCTCGCTCCTGGGTGGGCAGGGAATCGCCGACGATGTGTCCGGCACCGTCCGGACGCGATCATCGCGCACAGTGGCGCTTGTCGCCTTTCTGGTAGTCCACGCCGGGTCATCCCAGACGCGGCAGCACATCGCGGGGCTGTTCTGGCCGGACTCCACAGACGCCCAGGCGCTGACCAACCTGCGACGGGAGCTGCACCACCTGCGGCATGTGCTGGGAGCCGAGCCTTCCCTGGTCGTGACGTCCAAGGACCTGTGCTGGCGTGACATCCGGACCTGCCGCGTCGACGTCCGCACCTTCGGTATCGAGCGCCAAGCTGCCCTGGCGGCGGCCGCGACGGATGACAGCGCCGGGGTGCTCGTACACGCCGCCTCGGCCATCGCCGAGTACCGGGGCGATCTGCTGCCCGGCATGTACGACGACTGGGTCCTCGACGCGAGGTCAGAGCTGGAGCGCCAGTGCGTCGACCTGTGCGATCTGCTCTGCCAGACGCGGGCCCGAACGGGTGACCTGACGGGGGCGATGGATGCCGCCCGTCGCCGGATTCAACTGCAACCGCTGGAGGAGGTCGGCTATCGGACCCTGATGCAGCTGCACGCCGACCTGGGTGACCGAGCCGGCGCCGTGAGCACCTACCACCACTGCGCCTCGGTGCTGGAGCGTGAGCTCGGCGTCGACCCCGACCAGGCGACGCGCACCACTCTTGACCGCCTGCTGGCCCGGGAACGCCCGGCAGCCGCACCGCCGCCGAGGATTGAGCCTGCCGCCGGCCGCTCCGGGCTTGCCGCGGCGGACCTTTTCGGCCGGGCTCGGGAGTTCGGTCTGCTCCAAGCGGTCTGGCGGGCCGCCGCAGCGGGACGGCCGAGCCTGGCCTTGGTTCGAGGCGAAGCCGGCGTCGGGAAGACCCGTCTGGTCACGGAGGTCGCCGACATTGCACGGTCGCGGGGCGCCGTGGTGGCCAGCACCCAGTGCTTCGGAACCTCGGGCCGGTTGGCTCTCGCGCCAGTAGCGGACTGGCTGCGGAACCCCGCAGTCCAGTCGGCGACGGCGACACTGGACCCGGTCTGGCAGGTCGAGGTCGACAGGTTGGTGCCCTCCGCCAAGGAGCACGGAGAACCCGGGGTCGGCTCGAGAGCCATGGTTGACGCCTGGCAGCGGCACCGATTCTTCGAGGGGATGGCACGCGCCCTGACCGGGGTAGGCCGTCCCATGCTGCTGGTCCTGGACAACCTGCAGTGGTGCGACCAGGAGACGCTGGCCTTCCTCACCTTCTGCTTGGCACTGACCACCGACGCCCCGGTCATGGTGGCCGGGACGCTCCGCAACGACAACCCCGAGGAGAACTCCGAGCTGCTGGACTGGACCGCCAGGATGCAGGCCACCGGAATGCTCACCGAGCTGTCGCTCGGACCGTTGGAGGTTCAGGACACGGCACGTCTGGCCGCGGCGATCTCCGGACGGCCGCTCCTCGAGGACGACACGCATCTCCTCCAGGCGACGACCGGCGGATTCCCGCTGTACGTCGTGGAGGCGGCCCGCTCGATAGTCGATCTCGGCGACACTCCGCTGCCGGTCGGTGACTTCACAGCGGTGCTGCGCAACCGCCTCGAGCAGGTCTCCCCCGCCGTCCGCGAGGTTGCCTGCCTGGCGGCGGCGGTGGGGAGGAACTTCACACTTGACCTGCTCACCGAGGCGAGCGACCTGGAAGCGGACACCGTGGTGCAGGCGATCGACGAGCTGTGGCGGCGCCGGATCGTGCGCGAGTTCCGGGACGGCTACGACTTCTCCCACGACCTGCTGCGAGAAACCGCGTATGCGCAGATCAGCCCGCCGAAACGCTGGTTGTTGCATCGCCGGCTGGCCCAGGGTCTCGAACTGCTCCACGCCAACGACGCGGATGCGGTCTCCGCGCAACTCGCGGAGCAGTATGCCCGCGGTGGGCGACCGGACCGAGCGCAGGCGTACTACCGGCGGGCAGCTGACGTCGCAGCGGGCAGATTCGCCCATGCCGAGGCCATCCGCCTGCACAAAGAGGCCCTGTCGATCGTGCGCGCGCTACCCGAAGGCAAGGACAGGGACAGGCAGGAGCTGCACATCCTGGAAGCGCTGGCGGCGCCGCTCAACGCCCGGTACGGCTACGCGTCCCCGGAGCTGCAAGAGGCGCTGGAGCGCGCGATCGCCCTGGCCGAAGGACTCGGCCGCAAGGACTCGGCCGTCACCGGCCTGGTCGGGCTCTGGGCATCGCTGTTCGTCCAGGGCAGCCTTGTAGCCGGGCACCGGACAGTGACGCGAGCGCTGACCCTGGTCGAACCCGACTCCGAGCTGAGCGGACCTGCCCACTTCGCCTTCGGGGGGTCGGCCGTCAGCCTCGGGATGCCAGCGGAGGCGCTCCGGCACTTCGAGCTCGCCGCCAGACTGACCAGGGGTGCCCCCTCACTGAGTGTCGGCACCCGACCCGATGTGCATGGCCGGGCCTGGGCGGCGCACGCGCATTGGCTGCTGGGTCACGACGCCGAGGCGCTATCCAGCTGTCGCGAGGCCATCGAGATGGCCCGAGGGACCGACCACCCGTACGGCCTGGCCGTGGCACTGGCCTACGGCGGTATCACCCATCAGCTACGCGACGACATGCCCGAGCTCAGAAACACCGTGGACGAGCTGCGCGCCCTATGCGACCGGTATGGCTTCGCCTACTACCGCGAGTGGGGATTGGTCCTGGACGGTTGGTCCCGACAGGACGGGCGGGGTCTCGGACTGGCGCAGGAGGGCATCAACAACCTCAAGTCGGAAGGCTCGTTCGCCCGGATGCCGTACTGGCTGTCGCTGCTCGCCGACCTGGCTGAGCGCAACGGCCGGTCCGATGCCGCTAAGGCGATTCTCGACGCCGCCCTGGTCGGTGGACAGGCCCGGCGCGACGTGTGGTGGATCCCCGAAGTGCTGCGGATGCGCGCCGTCTACGACGACTGTGATGCCGCTGCCGCACGCCTGCGCTCCGCCGCAGAGATGGCGCACAGCCACGGCAGCCTCGCGCTGCTCCGGCGTAACGAACGTGACCTTGTCGAGCGAGGCGTTCGTTCCTCGACGCCGGCCGTTCTTCCGCCCTCCTGATCGGCGCGGGCAGCACGAACGCTGCGCGAACGCCGCGGGTTCTAGCTTCGGTGCAACACGGCATGGAGCGCCGCAGCCGAAGGAGAGCACATGACCATCACCGAGCAGACCCCACCAGCCGGTGTCACTAACCCGCCGTACGGCGAGTTGATCGCCATACTGCGCGGCGACCTGATCACGCCAGCAGATCCGGTGTATGACGAGGCGCGCGCCGTCTACAACGCGATGATCGACAAGCGGCCGGCGGCCATTGTCCGCTGCCGAGACGTCGCCGACGTCATCGCCTGTGTGCGCTTCGGTCGAGCGAACGATCTGGAGATCGCCGTGCGAGGTGGCGGTCACAGCGCCGGTGGCCTCGGGGTCTGGGACGGTGCACTCGTCATCGACCTGTCGTTGCTGCGCAGCACCACGGTGAACCCGCACCACCACACAGTCCGCGTCGACGCGGGCTGCACGTGGGGCGACGTCGACCATGCGTCCGTCGCGTTCGGCATGGCCACCCCCTCCGGCTTCCTCGCATCCACCGGTGTGGGCGGCCTGACGCTGGGGGGCGGGATCGGCTACCTGTCCCGGCGCTTCGGTCTCACCGTCGACAACCTTCTCGCCGCCGATGTGGTCCTCGCCGACGGCACGTTCGTCACCGCCAACGAGAACTCCCACAGGGACCTGTTCTGGGCCCTCCGAGGAGGAGGCGGCAACTTCGGCATCATCACGTCGTTCACGTTCCGCTGCCACGACATCGGCGAAGGTGGCACAATCATCGGCGGCCCGGTGCTCTACGACCTTGCTGACACCGCCGAGGTGATGCGGTGGTACCGGGAGCTGCTTCCGTCGCTGCCCGAGGAGTTGAGCGGCTGGATCGCGCTGCTCACCATTCCGCCTGCTGCACCGTTCCCCGAGGAGCTCTGGGGCCGCAAGTCCTGCGGCATCGTCTGGTGTTACACCGGATCGCATGCCCGAGCCGACGAGGTGCTCGAGCCGATCAAGACATACGGCTCACCGCTACTGGTCGGGCTGGGGGTCATGCCGTTCAACGTGCTGCAGAGCGCGTTCGACGGCCTCTACCCCGCGGGACTGCAGTGGTACTGGCGGGCTGACTTCTGCAACGAGATCAGCGACGCTGCGATCGACGTGCACTGCAAGTACGGCGAGCGACTGCCCACCGGTCACTCGACCATGCACCTCTACCCCATCGATGGGGCCGCCAGCCGCGTGCCCGACGATGCGACAGCCTTCGCCTACCGCGACGGTGGCTGGGCCGGGGTCATCGTGGGCGTCGACCCCGACCCGGCCAACGCCGGCGTCATCTCGCGGTGGGCGCGGGACTATTGGGAGGAGCTACACCCGACCTCGGCCGGCGGCGCCTACGTCAACTTCTTGATGGAGGAAGGGCAGGACCGGGTCAAGGCGGCATACCGCGGCAACTACGACCGGCTGGCCCAGGTGAAGAACCGCTACGACCCGGACAACGTTCTGCACATCAACCAGAACATTCGCCCCGCCAACGGGTCATAGGCACCACAAAACCAACAACGCCGACGGTCAACCGACCGCGGCATGACGGAACCGTCCACACGGTTCCTGGAATTGACAGGGCCAATGCGGGACGCATTATACGCCACGACGTAGATTCATGTGACGTTGACTGAGGTGGAGACGCGCAAGATGATCGCGCAACCGACAGAGGGGACCGGGTATGGCCTTTGTACGATCGCTTAGGCGGAACGTCTTCCCCCTGTTCTTTGAAGTGACCCGAGTTTCGAGGTACGTCGTGCTGCCTGACTCGGTGGGCGGGGTCACTGCCCCAGGGCAGGCGCCTGGGGTTATCGGGAGCCAGTGGGCTCCTCGCTTCGACGCGCCCGGCATCGTGGCCGGAGCGCACGCGGTGATGTTCTTCGGAGCTAAGCCTGAAACCGAAGAGGCGAGGTTCTCGGTTCGCCTGACCCGCTCACCCGAGCACCTGATGATTCACAGATTCCCCGATAGCAGTCCCCATTCGTGGCACCAGATCATCCGACCCAATATCCTCACAGCGCTGGATAATGAACTGATCTTTGATGTCTCCGATGGCGGCAGCGTGACGTTCTGGGACGTCGTGATCCTGTACACATCGGACGAGCTCACAATCAGCAAGCCGCCCGTCCTCCATCAATAGCTAATCCTCGCCGCTCGCGCAATACAGGACCCTGGAGGAGCCTTGTTGTCGTTGCTCGGGGGCGGCGTGGAGTGAGGCTGACCACCTATCCCAGACACTCCGAGGGAGTCGAGATGCCAAGGAAATTGCGGGCCGCAACTGCGGGAGAAGCGTCGAGGGACTCAAGGCCGTCGAAGCATTGAAAGGCCGCCATAGAGGCGGCCCCCGTGTCCAACCTAGAGGGTTACAGGGGGCCGGAGGCCTGGGGTTTCATCGTCTACCTGGGTCTGTGCGAGCGGATGGGATCGGCCATCCGGATTCGCATCCTCGAGGCTACCGCGGCGTTGGAGTCGGATGGCTCGATCGAGATCCAAGGGGTAGCCGACTACACGCCCCCACCAGAGGAGGGCATCGCTGCGGAGTTTGAGACGCCTTGGGCGGGCACCTACGCATGCACGGTTCGGTTATCGCGACGCGGTGCGTTTATCGGGCTATACGAGTTCGCGATCGACAACCTCGTGCTAGGCAACCTCGGCATCGACTCACCCACCCCCGCCAACTACACCTTCGTGGTACGACTCGGTCAGGGGAATCATGCCTTCCGGGTCCGAACCCATGGGGTCTCGTTCTGGTTCTACAGCCTGACCGTATTTCATATCCCGGAACTTGCTCCCGCCTGATCACCAAGAATCAAACCCGTCTCATGTCCTGAGGGAAGCGTGGCAAGCGTCACCTTGGATCCACGGGCGCGAGAGAGATGCTCGCCAGAGCCACGCCGAGGGCACCGATAGCCGAGCCCACGAACCACAAGGTCGGTCAGACGGCCAACGCGACGACGCCCCTCTCGGTGGCGCGCAGCCGGGCCGCTTCGCGTCCGAGTGAACGCCGTTGCCTTGGGTTCGATAGGCACCGAGCGCTACCAAACCCCTGCGCCGTGAGCAGGAACCCGAGGCGGCCGCCCGCACCGAACAGCAGATGGCTGAACTCCACCCGCTGGGGCGGCTTGGTCCTACCGACGAGGTTGCCGCCGTTGTGCCTACCTCCTGTCCGATGACGCCAGCTTCATCACCGGCACCGTGCTCGCGGTCGACGGTGGACGCGCAAAGCCGGCGGCTTAGATCCGGAGCAGACCTGAGACGCAATGGCGATCTCGGATGAGGATCGGTCAGTGGGACGGGTTATTCGTGGGGGCCGCCTTGCGCTGGTGCACGGCCATGCCGCCGTAGGCGAGTCCACCCACCACAAACCAGGGCTCGATGGCGAGGAGGACCGCGGGTGTCTGCTCGTCGAACGTTCCCTTGAGCAGCTCGACGCCGAGCAGCGTCAGGCCCAGCATCCCGCGGAGGAGGAGGACAGCGCATGCCGCGGTCGCGGCAATCAGCAACCAGCGGCGCACTCGCTGGCTACCCCACCTCTTCGCGAGCACGAGGGCTACCAGCGCGCCCAGGATGCCGAGGCATCCCGCGGCCAGGTTGTAGGTGGCGAACCAGCCCTGCTGCAACGCGGCGTCCGCTGCAGCCGCCTGGGTTCCGAGACCCGCGCGGCCACCCAACGCCCAGTAGAAGTGGGGTGCGGCGAAGATCAGCGACCAGATGCCGACCAGGACAGCCCACAGGATCCCAGGTGATGCGGTGGTCCTGACTGGGCTCATGGGCCCCGAAGGTACCCGTCCGAGACTGGTGCCTCGCGTGCCGTAGGGGACCCGCCTGCGGGACGGTTCTTGGGATCGCTAGCGGACAACCCGGGTGCCGGCCACCCTGTCGTGCAGGGCTCGGCGGAGCGGGTCACGGGCCATCATGACGACGCTCACTACCGGGATCAGCACCGACAGTGCGTAGGTGACCCCGATCGTCACCTGTTGGTCGACTCCCAGGATCAACCGCGCCACCGCGAGGTGAGCCAGCTCCCAGGGTAGGAGTTTGACCGCGTTGCGGATGACGGCCCGGCCCGGTCCTGGTTCTCCGCCGTCTGCGGCGATGACACGCAGTCGCGTCCATCGCTTCCCCCACGTCGCCTGCAGTGCGCCACCCTCGGTCACGGACAGGTAGACCCAGACCGGCAGCACAGAGAAGAGGAACGCGACCGCGTCGGCCGCCACCGGGGATAGGCCCCGGACTGTGGTGGCAGCAGTGGACGGATAGCGAAGCCGGCGGCGGTGAGGATCGCGAGCCAGCCGACGATCACCACATAGTCCGCCCCCGACGCCCGTAACCGTAGCCAGCCAGGCGCAGGCAGGGCCCGACCCAGCGGCGTCCGATCAGAGTCGGCTGGCATCGACTCACGGTACTGGCGAGATCCCTCGACGCAGCAGCCAAATATCAGGTCAGTGTGAG
>JACCSC010000180.1 GCA_013813215.1 Geodermatophilaceae bacterium
GTCCTTTCCAACCGGCCCTTTCGGGCCGGTTGGAAAGGACGGAACGGGCTTACATGAACGGTGTGCGCGTCCAGAGTTCGCCGGTGTCGTGCTGCGTCGCCGGCTTGGGGACGCCGCTCAGCTCGTACACCTCGATCGTGCCGGGGAACCCGGCCAGGTCGACGGCGCCGTGGGGCGTGGCCACGACGCCCTCTGGCAGCCGCTCCAGGCCCATCGTCGGGATCAGGACCTCGAAGCCCTTGGCGACGTCGCAGAGGCGGGCGGCCATGTTGACGGCCGAGCCGATGTAGTCGTCGCCCTCGAACAGCAGCGCGTACCCGCTGGCCAGCCCGGCGCGCAGCGTCAGCGGGGAGCAGACCTCGGCGGCACGCGCCTCCAGGTCGAGCGTGAAGGCGATGCAGTCGGCCTGGTCGACGGCGACGATCATGCACCCGTCGCCGAGCCACTTGGCGATGCGCACGCCGCGCTCCGAGGCGACCTCCCGCACGATCGTGCGGAACGCGCTGAGCAGCCGCCCGGCGGCGTCGTCGCCGAACGCAGCCGTGTAGTTCGTGAAACCGGACAGGTCCAAGAAGGCAAACGTCCTCGGAACCCGCATCCTCCCAGGATACGGCGCGGCAGTAGCGTGACGTCGTGCCGCCTCGCTTCACGTACTCGCGGTGGGACGGGTCCCAGCAGGGCTTCGAGTTGGACGGCGACGCGCTGTTCGACGAGCTGACCGACGAGCTGCTGTACCACGGCGACGTCAATGCCGCGCTGCGGCGGATGATGCACCAGGGCCTGCGCGACCGCAACGGCGACCGCCTCGCCGGCGTGCGCGAACTGCTGGAGAAGCTGCGCCAGGAGCGCCAGGATCGCCTCGAACGCTTCGACCTCGGCGGTGTCTATGACGAGATCGCCCGCGAACTCGACGACATCGTCGACGAGGAGCGCCACGCCGTCGACAACGCCCGCCGCGACGCCGAGGCCCAGGCCGCCCGCACGGGCGACGAGCGGCGCGCCGAGACCGCCCGCAACACGGCCGCCGAGCGCAATCTGCGCCTCGACTTCCTGCCCGACGACCTGGCCGGCAAGGTGCGCGAGCTGCAGGCGTACGACTTCGAATCGAAGGAGGCGGCGCGACGTCTCGAGGAGCTCCTCGACCGTCTGCGCCAGCAGCTCGCCAGTCAGATGTTCGAGCGGATGAGCGGGGCGATGGCGCAGATGACGCCGGAGGACATGGCCCGTACCAAGGACATGCTCGCCGCGCTCAACGAGATGCTGGAGCGGCGCGCAGCCGGCGAGGACCCCCGGTTCGAGGAGTTCATGGAGCGTTACGGGGACTCTTTCCCCGAGCAGCCGCAGACGCTCGACGAGCTGCTCGAACAGATGGCCCGGCAGATGGCAGCGATGCAGGCAATGCTCAACTCGATGACGCCCGAGCAGCGGGCGCAGCTGCAGGAGCTGAGCGATCAGCTGCTCGGCGACATGGACCTGCGCTGGCAGCTCGACCAACTCGGCGGCCACCTCCGCGCGCTGTTCCCCCAGCAGGGCTGGAACCAGTCCTACGACTTCCAGGGCGACGACCCGCTGGGCATGGGCCAAGCGATGGAGACGATGCGCGAGCTCGGCGACCTCGATCAGCTGGAGAACCTGTTGCGCAACGCGTCCAACCCCGGGGCGTTGGCCGAAGCCGATCTGGACCGCGTTCGCGACCTGCTCGGCGACGACGCCGCCCGCTCGCTCGAGCGCTTGGCCGAGCTGACGCGCATGCTCACCGAGGCCGGGCTCATCGAGCAACGCGAGGGCCGCCTCGAGCTGACGCCCCGCGGGCTGCGCCAGATCGGCTCCAACGCGCTCCGTGACCTGTTCTCCAAACTAACCAAGGACCAGCTCGGCCAGCATCAGGTCCACCGCCTCGGCCACGGCCACGAGCGGACGTACGAGACGAAGCCATACGAGTTCGGCGACGCGTTCCAGCTCGACCTGCAGCGGACGATCCGCAACGCGCTCGGCCGCCGGGGGCGAGGCCGCGCCGGGCCAGCGCTACCGGTGCGTCTGCTGCCGGAGGACTTCGAGGTCGAGCGCACCGAGCACCTGACGCGGTCGAGCACCGTGTTGATGCTCGACCTCTCGTTGTCGATGCCGATGCGCGACAACTTCCTGCCCGCCAAGAAGGTGGCGATGGCGCTGCACTCGCTGATCTCGACGCAGTTCCCGCGCGACTACCTCGGCCTCGTCGGCTTCAGCGAGACGGCGCGCATCCTCCGCCCCGAGCAGCTGCCGGAGGTCAGCTGGGACTTCGTCTACGGCACGAACATGCAGCACGGCTTCACGCTGGCCCGCCAGCTGCTGGCACGGCAGTCCGGCACGAAACAGATCATCATGATCACCGACGGCGAGCCGACGGCCCACGTCTTGCCGGGCGGTGACGTGTTCTTCAACTATCCGCCGGTCAGCGAGACGGTCGAGGCGACGCTGCGTGAGGTGCTGCGCTGCACGCGCGAAGGCATCCGCATCAACACGTTCATGCTCGACGCGACGAGCTACCTGACCGCGTTCATCGAGCGGCTGACCGAGATCAACCGTGGTCGGGCGTTCTTCACGACGCCCGAGACGCTCGGGGACTACGTCCTCGTCGACTTCATCGAGCACAAGCGCCAACTCGCCCGCGGCCGCCGCCGCGCCAGCTGACGCCACCGACGCGCCGGGCGCACCCGTCGCGCCCTCGCGCAACTGGGCGCGCACGTACTCAATGGGGAACGTGCGCGCCCAGAAGCCCGACTGAGAATGTCCGCGCCCGGAGAATCCCCCCTTGCGCCGGTGGGATGTGGTATGCGACAATCACGCCAGTGTAATTACATCGATGTCACCAGCCTGGTGGCAGCGAGCACTTCACAACTGGGCGTCGGGCTCGAAGCGGGCGACCACTGGACCACACGGCAGGGGGGTCCACTGCACATGTACGACTCAATCCATTTCGCAGGCGACCCGGGCGATCACGGGTGGCAAGACCACGCCAACTGCCTCGGCGTCGATCCCGATCTCTTCTTCCCCGAGCGGGGGGCGTCGACGCGTGAGGCCAAGGAGGTCTGCCGCGGCTGCGTGGTGCGCGAAGAGTGTCTCGAGTTCGCGCTGCAGAACGGCGAGAAGTTCGGCATCTGGGGTGGGCTGTCCGAGCGTGAGCGGCGACGCATCCGTCGCCAGCGAGCGCAGGCGGCGCGCAGCATCCTCGGCGCCTGACGGCGGACACTCGACGACATCTCCTCGTCGCGACTTCCCACGGCCCCAACCACTGGGTAGGATCCTGCCATGCCGTCCGGCTCCGAATGGATCATCGTCCTCGTCGTGGTGCTCGTCCTCTTCGGCGGGTCCCAACTCCCCAAGCTCGCGCGCAACCTGGGCAAGGCGCAGAAGGAGTTCAAAGACGGTCTGTCCCAGGGTGAGCGCGAGGCGCAGGAGGCCGAGGCCGCACGCGCCGACGCGGCACGCGCCGAGACCGCCCGTCTCGATGCGGCACGGCGGGCCGAGCCCGGAGCTGTGACCCCGACCGGCGACGTCACTCGCGACGCCGGCGATCAGCGCTGACCGCACGCCCACTCACAGCGCGCCGTTCTCCCACGGACCGGTGATCGCGCAGGTCATCCCACTACCGGGGGTGCCGTCGCCGAAGATGTTCACGAACATCGTCGACCCGTCGGGACTGAAGCAGGCACCGGCGAATTCGGAGTCGTTGAAGCGGTTGACGGCGAACTCGAACGCCTCGCCGCCCATCGTCAGCCCGATCAGTCGGTTGACGTCGGAGATGCCGGGGGCCAGCGGGTGCGTATCGCCGTCACTGCTGCTGGCGTCGTCCTCGCACAGCACGATCCCGCCACGCGGCGTCACGAGCAGGTTGTCGGGGGAGTCGAGCACAT
>JACCSC010000205.1 GCA_013813215.1 Geodermatophilaceae bacterium
GCCGCGGGTCGGCAAAGCCCTGGGCCGCCAGGGCGATCCGCCGGGCAGCGGCGGCCGACAGCGGCAACGGGGAGGTCATGAACCGATGCTGCCAGCGGGGTGCGACACAACGCCGCTACAGGTCGCCACCCTCCTCGACCAGCCGCTGCACCTCGCGCTGCACCAGGCCCAGCCGCGCCTCGCGGACCAGCGGCACCTCCCGCCGCCGCCGCCTAACGCTGGCCCGGTCGATGTCGACGGTGAGCACCGCCTCCTCGTCCAGCGGCGCTTCGGCCACGAAACCGCCCCACGGGTCCACCACGTGCGACCCGCCCCAGAACCGCAGCTGCCCCTCAGCGCCGACGCGGTTCACGAAGACGACGTACACCTGGAACATGCGGGCGTAGAAGGTCGTGATGTCCCGCCAGTACGTCGGGGAGTCGTAGCGGCGCGGGAAGCGGCTTTGAGCACTGCTCGTCGGCATGAGCAGGATGCGAGCCCCGTCCTGGACGGCGAGGAACGCCAGCTGTGGCTGCCAGGCGTCGTTGCAGGTCAGGATCGCGCAGCGGTCGTGCGCGGTGTCGAACGCGCGCATGTGCTGACCCGGGCTGAAGTGCTTGCGCTCCTCGAAGATGTCGTACGTCGGCAGGTACAGCTTGCGGTGCACGTGCACGAGTTGGCCAGCCTGGAAGTACGCCGCGCTGTTGTAGGTGTGTACGCCGGCGCCGTCCTCGCAGAAACCGAGCAGCAGGCCCATCGGCCCGGCGTCGTCGGCCAGCCGGAGCAGGCGCGCGTCATCGGTGCGCATGTCCAGGTCGTCTTCGACCTGACCCACGGAGTAGCCGGACAAATTCAGCTCCGGGAAGACGACCAGCTCGGCGCCGTCCGCGCGAGCCTGGGCGATCGCCTTCGCAGCGCGCTCGACGTTGGCGTCGATGTCCCCCAGTACGCAGTCGACCTGCGCCACGGCGATCCGCATCAGGCTCTCCTCATGCCAAGCGGGGCCGGTGTCCGCACCGGCCCCGCCTGGTCGTCTCGTGGTGCAGAAAACTAGCCGACGAAGCCGTTCTCTTCCAGCCACTCCATGGCCACGTCCTCCTCGGTCTCCCCGTCGACGTCGACCGCGGCGTTCAGTGCGGTGATCTCCTCGTCGGTGAGCGCCTCGGCGATGGGTGTCATGACTTCCTCGATGGCCGGGAACTCGTCCAGCGTCTCCTGGCGCATCGTCAGGGCGGCGTTGTATCCGGGGAAGAACTCGCCGTCGTCTTCAAGGACGGTCAGGTTGTTGCCGAGGATGCGGCCGTCGGTGGAGAAGACCTCGCCGAACTGGCAGCTGCCGCCGATCTCGGTGTAGACGAGCGAGAGATCCAGTTCGATCACGTCGGAGAACTCGAAGCCGTAGGCCTCCTGCAAGCCGGGCAACCCGTCGTCGCGGTTGATGAACTCACTCGCCGCGCACAGCGTGCCGTCGTCGGCGTTGTCATTGATGAACTCCGCGGCCTCGGTCATGTTGGTCAGCGAGTTCTCCTCGGCGAAGTCGCCGGTGACCGCGATGCGGTAGGTGTCGTCAAGCGGCGCCGGCTCCAGCCAGGCGATCTCGTTCTCGGCGTCGGCCTCGGCCACCGCCGCGTAGAGGTCGTCGGGGAGATCGACGGTCGTGTTGCCGAGAATGTTCACCCAGCCGGTGCCGGTGTACTCCCAGTACATGTCGAGTTCGCCGCTTTCCAGCGCCTCGCGGACCGTCGCGCTGCCGGCCAGCGAGGCGTCGGAGACGTCCGCCCCGGCGTTCTGCAGCGCGCCGATCGTGATCCACATGAGGACGTTGGACTCGGTGAACTCCTTGGATCCGACGGTGAGGGTCGCGCCCTCCAGGCCCGCGTCCTCGCCGGTACTAGTGGTCCCCCCTCCCCCGTCGTCGCCACAAGCGGTCAGCACTAGTGCCAGGGCCGCGCCTAGTGCCGCGACGGTCTGGGTACGGCGAGCTGTCGTTGTCATCGCATGTCCCTTTCTCCTGTCCTTCGGCCGTCGACGGGTGTCTGGCGACCTGCGGTGAACTGTTGTGTCACAAGCCTTTCGGGCGCAGAACGTCCTCGGCGATTCCGGCGAGATAGTCGATGAACAGGGCAAGGACAAGGGTCAGCACGGCGCCGGTGATCTGCACCGTGATCCGGTTCGTCGACAGCCCGGCGACGAGGACCGACCCCAAGCCACCGGCCGCGATGTAGGCGGCAAGCGTGGCGGCACCGACGTTGATGACCAGCGCGGTGCGTACCCCGGCGAGGATGATCGGCACGGCCAGCGGCAGTTCGATCCGGGTCAGGACCCCCCACTTGCTGATCCCCATCCCGCGCCCGGCCTCGAGCACGTTCTCGTCCACCTGCTGCAGGCCGACCATCGTGTTCCTGAGGACGGGCAGGACGGTGTAGGCGACCAGGCCCACGATCGCTGCCTTGAAGAAGAGAAAGTTGAACGCAACCGCCAGCAGGGCCAGCACGCCGATGGTCGGGACGGCCTGGCCGATGTTGGCTATGCCCAGGAAGAACGGCCGCAGGCTACCGGCGAAGTCCCGGGTGAGCAGCACTCCGAGCGGCACGGCGATCAGGATCACGAGGATCGTGGAGACCACGGTGAGTTGGATGTGCTCCCACGTCTTGGCCAGCAGGAACTCCGAGTTGAGAGACCGCTGCTCGATGGTGTCCAGTTCCTGCGAGCTGATGTACAGGTACAGCGCCAGCAGGACGAGGGCCAGGACGACCGGCATGAACAGGTAGCTGCGCAGCCCCTTCCGTTCGATGCGGACCGGGGCCAGCGCGACCTGGGGAGCGGCCGCCTCGGTCCCGAGCGACTTCTCTGTGGTGATGCTCATGTTGCCGGTGCGTCGTCTCGCTCGGAGGCGCTGTCCAGGCCGACCCGAGCTTTGGCGCGGGCAGCCGTTCGCATCCCCCGAATCGCCTCGTTGATGTGGTCGATGTCGACGACGCCTTGATAGACGCCGTGCGCGTCAACCACGATGGCGACGCTGTAGTTCGCGGTGATCAGCTCGTTGAGGGCGTCGTTCAGGGTCGCCTGCGGCTCGACGGCGGCCTCCGGTGGCAGCCCGATCTCGTCCAGTGCCCGGCCGTCCCCGCGCTGGATGTCGGCGGCGCTCACCCAACGGCAGGGCTTGCGGTTCTCGTCCAGGACCAGAACGGCGCCCTTGTCCGACGCCCGCAGCGCTTCGAGCACCGCGGCGCCGTCCACGCTGCGGTCCACCGTCGGCCACTGGGTCAGCTCGATGTCGCGGACCCGGCTGAGGTTGAGCCGCTTGAGCGAGGCGCCGGAGCCGATGAAGTCGGCCACGAAGTCGTTGGCCGGCGCGGTGAGGATCTGCTCGGGGGTGTCGTACTGTGCGATCCGCGACCCCTCCTGCAGGATCGCGATCCGGTCGCCCATCTTGATCGCCTCGTCGATGTCGTGGGTGACGAAAACGATGGTCTTGCGGACCTGAGCCTGCAGGCGGAGGAACTCGTTCTGCAGCCGGTCACGGGTGATCGGGTCGATGGCGCCGAACGGCTCGTCCATGAGCATGACGGCCGGGTCCGCCGACAGCGCCCGGGCAACACCGACCCGCTGGCGCTGGCCGCCGGAAAGTTGCTTGGGATAGCGGTTGCGGTACGTCGCCGGCGACATGCTCACGGTCTCGAGCAGCTCGTCGATCCGGGCGTCGATCCGCTTGGCGTCCCAGCCCAACAACTTCGGGACGGTGGCGATGTTCTCGGCGATCGTCTGGTGGGGGAAAAGACCGATCTGCTGGATGACGTAGCCGATGCGGCGACGCAGCTGGTCGGGATCCTCGTGGGTGACGTCCTTGTCGTCGACGATGATCCGTCCCGACGTCGGCTCGATGATCCGGTTGATCATCTTCATCGTCGTCGTCTTTCCGCACCCCGAAGGGCCGACGAGGATCACGATCTCGCCCTCGAAGATCTCCATGGTGAGGTCGTCGACCGCCGGCTTGGGCTCCCGGGGGTACTGCTTGCGGAGATCCTCCAGCCGGATCATGACCCGCCCGGCGGTGGCCTTGCCCTTGTCGCCCTTGTCCAGACTGGTCATGCCGGCGCCTCCGCTGGGGTACGAACGTCGGCGCTCATCGAATCCCTCGCGAGGTCGTCAGTTTGCCGAGCAGGTTGAATGCGGTGTCGAACAATAGGGCCACGATGATCACGCCGATCGTGCCCGCCAGGACCAGGTTCACCGCGACCGGTGAGCCGACGCGGGCCAGCCCGTCGAAGATGAACTCGCCGTAGCCCGGGCCGTCGACGATGGCGCCGATGGTGGCGATCCCGACCAGGATCAGCGCGGTGACCCGGACGCCGGTCATGATGACCGGCCAGGCCAGCGGCAGCTCGATCTGCAGCAGCCGCTGCCGGCGACCCAGCCCCATCCCCTGCGCCGACTCGACGATGGCCGGGTCCACTCCGCGCAGGCCGGTGATCGTGTTGCGGACGATGGGCAACAGCCCGTACATGGTGAGCGCCACGATGACCGGCGGCGCACCGATGCCCAACGGTCTGATCAGTAGGACGAACAGCGCAAAGGAGGGAATCGTGAGGAAGGTGCTGGTGATCGCGAGCACGATCTCGCGTGGTCGATCGGTCTGGTAGGTGGCCACGCCCAAGGCGACGCCGATGACCGTGCAGAGCAGGACCGACAGACCGACCATCCAGATGTGGTCGATCCCGGCTTCGATCATGTCGTCGTACCGGCGCTGGAGGAACTCCCACAGATTCACGCCACCACCTCTGTCATGCCAGCTCCGCCTCGGGTTCAGTAGCCATGGGTGCGGACATTGCCGCGCTGACGTCCTTGGCCGCGGCGGCGACCGCCTCCCCCGCCTTGGTCAGGCGGCGGCCGAGCCGGAAGCGGGGTGCGGACAGGTTCACCGCCGCGACGATGCGGCCGACGGCGTCGCGAACCGGCGCGGCCACGGCGACCAGACCGGGCTCGGTCTCCTCCTCGACCCGGGCGTACCCCACCGCCCGCGCCTGCCGGATCCGGGCCAACAGCTCGTCCACGTCCGCCGGGGCCTTGGCTGTCGGTCGCTCCCAGCCGCCCTCCCCGAGCAGGGCGGCGAGCTGCGAGCGGTCGTGATCCATGCTCAGCGCCCGCCCCGAGGACGTCGAGGCCACCGGTACCAGCCGGCCCACCCACGACACCGCCTGGACCGCTCGCGGCGGGGACTCGGTGAGCACCGTGAGTACGGCGCCGCCCCGCAGCACCGACAGGTGGCTGCTCTCCCCGGTCTCGCGGACGAGCCGGACGAGCACCGGTGCGGCCGCGGCCAGCAACCGCTGGTCGCCGGAGCGAGCGGCCAGCGCGAAGAGCTGCCAGCCCAGGCGGTATCGCCGCGTCCGCGGGTCGCGATCGACGAAGCCGGCCCGGGCCAGGGTGGCGAGCATGCGGCTGACCTGGCTCTTGTCCCGTCCGGTCCGCTCGGCCAGCTCGTTCACGCCGCACCCTCCGGCCGCGATGACCTCGTCGGTGCCCAAGGCCTCCAACAGACCCAGGGCCCGACCGAGGCTGGTTGCGCGCTCGCCGGTCATCGCGCGCACTGTGGCAGAGCGTTGCATCATGCGCAATGACCCGTGCTCATATTGCAACGAAGTTACTTTCCAGGGGCTGGATCACTTCCCAGGGGGCTCGCACCCCCCGGACCCCCGCCTCCAGGGGGCTCCGCCCCCCGGAACCCCCCGCCGGGGCTGCGCCCCCGGAACAGTTCTCTCGGCCGGGGTGGGTCGTCACAACTTGGTGCGGTAGTCCTGGTTGTGCGGTCGCAGCGACTCCTCGGTCCCGAAGAAGGCGTGTCGCGACATGTCGGCGGAGTAGCGGCTGGCCGGCGGCGTACGACCCAGGGCCTCGGCCATCGCCCGAACGTGGTGCGGCCCAGCGCCGCAGCACAGCCCGAGATACCGGACACCGAGTTCGGCGGCGCGGACGGTGAAGTCCGCGACCTCGTACCTGTTGCACGTGAACGGGTCGAGTGCGACCGGGAACGGCCGGCCGTCGGGCAGCAGGTCGCACCCCGGGTCGCGCAGCGACTGGAAGGTCGGCTCCGCGTCGTGCGTCCGGTACGGGACGGGCAGGGCCGCGAC
>JACCSC010000264.1 GCA_013813215.1 Geodermatophilaceae bacterium
CGCGCACTACGCCGAACTCGACACCGGGCTGCTGCAGATCGCCGCAGCCGACGCCCGACCCGCGGCCACCGCCGCCCACCGCGCCCTCGGGCTCCGCCCGTTGCTCGACCTGGGCGAACTCGACGACGGAGTCGCCGCAGCCGTCGTCCTCGGCCTGCTCCGGGCCGCGGTGCTGCTGCCCGCCACGCCCGCTCAGGCCACCGCCGGCGGCACGACCCGCGACCAGGACCGTCCGTCGGAGGACTGGTAGTACGTCGCCAGCCCGCTTCCGTCGACGACGGTGGCCAGGACCGGCCCGCCCGTGCTCTGCTGGGTCACCGACCCCGACCCGACCTGGATCCCACTCGGTTGCCAGTGTCGTCCCGCGTCGTAGCTGAGCTGGACGAGCCCGGGGGAATCGGTGCCGATCAGCTCACCGGCGAGGACGCCGGCGGGCATGTCCAGCCGTACGCCGAGCCCGGCCCAGGTGCGACCACCGTCGTCACTGCGAAACCCGGAGACCACCGCCGGCGTATCGGCCGCGGCTACCTTCACGAATGCGTAGGCGCGACCACCCCCGGCCGCGAAGGCGCGCACGCCCCAGATCGCCTGATCCGGCGCCAGATGCACCGGCAGCCTGGCCTCCTCGAAGCTCCTCCCGTTGTCCCTGCTCGTCCACACCCATCCCGCATCCTCGTCGGCGGCCGTGGCCAGCAGTTCGCCGTTCGGCCCACGCGGCGCCGCCACCAGGGCCGAAGTCTCGTCGGAGGCCGGTTGGCCGGGTAGTCGGTGCAACCGTTGTTCGGCGAGGTCGACCCAGGCCAGCCAGGGCGGGCACACCGTCACCGGGCAGGGCAACGCGGCATCGACGACCAGTGGTGCTCCGGCTGGAGCCGGCCGCGGTGTCCCGCGGGACAGGGCCGACACCGACCAGCTTCGTCCGCCGTCGCCGGAATGCGCGATAGTGCTCGGCAGGTAGCCGGCGAGCAGCGCCACCTCCGAGGCCGACATCACGACCATCGTGTCCAGGAACTGCGCCTGCTCGGGCAGCCGGGCGCGGGGCTGCCAACTGCGTCCGCCGTCGGTCGTTGCCGCAAGCCGACGCGGGCAGGGTTCACCCTGACTCGACGAGCACAGGTGCTGAAGCAGGAAACCCGATCGCTGGTCGACGAAGGTCAACTGCTCGACCCGGTCGTGCGTGGTGGCCGGCCGATCCGGTTGACCGACGGCGACCCAGCGGCCCGCCTGCTCCGCCGGCCGGGGCAGGTCGCCGGGTTCCGGCCCGCGACCCTGCAGCCAGACCGCGGACGCGACGACGAGGATCGCCGCGAGCAGCCAGGACCAGCGACGACGCCGTACGCCGGAGTCCAGGACGTCCGGGCCGGTCCTGGCCGCGTCCTCGCTCACCGCAGCGGCGGCGGTACCGGCACGAGCGTCCAGACCCGCCCGTCGGTCGACTGGTAGTAGGTCTGGAGCCCGTTCTGGCCGACGAGGGTGGCCAGCACCGGACCGCCGGGAACGGTCTGGGACAGGTACGCCGGCGCCGGCAGCGGACCGCCCCGCTCCCAGTCCTGCCCGCCGCGAGAGCTGAGGAACACCTCGCCTGGGTTGTCCGTACTGATCAGCTCACCCGCGACGACTCCGGCCGGAGGCCACAGGGCCTGGTCCTCGAAGTCAGTGTCGGTCCAGGTCTCTCCGCCGTCGTCGGTGCGGAAGCCGTGGACCTGGGCCAGCCCCGTGCTGTCGTTGACCCGGACGAAGGTGTGGGCGAGGCCAGCGCCGGCTGTGAACACGCTGACTGCGGCGATCGTATGCTGGGCGACCGGGGGGACCTCGAGCCGGCTCGCCCGCCAGGTTCGCCCACCGTCTGGGCTGAACCACACATGGGCGGCAGTCAAGCCGATCGCACTGACCGCGAGGTCCCCATCTGCTGGTCGTGCGGAGGGGCGAACTTTGGCTAGACCGTCCGCGTCGGGCTGGTTCGGCAGCCTGTGCAACGACTGGTTCTCGACGTCAATCCAGGACAGATCCAATCCGTAGCCGACATTGCCGGCCGGTGTGGCGTCGTTGACGACCGGGGTGCCTGGCGGAGCAGGCAGGTCTGCTCCGCGGTCCAGGGCGCGCATGCTGAACGTGCGGCCGGCGTCGTACGAGACGGCCATGGTCGAGGGCAGGAAGTCGCCGACGAAGGCGAGGACCGTGGGCGACACCACGACGAAGCGGTCGAGGTAGCGGGCGTCCCCCGGCAGCCGGCCGCGGACCTCCCACGACCGGCCCCCATCGTCGGTGGCCAGCAGCTGCCGGGGGCAGTTCCCCTCTGCGGAGAACTCCGAGCAGACCCACTGCACGAGGAAGCCGGTCTGCCCGTCGGCGTACGTCAGGAACTCGGCCCGGTCCGGGGTGGCGACCACGAGCTGCGTGACCTCGGACGGGGCGGCCGGTTCCGACCGTCCGGCCTCCGGCGCGGCCGGCTCGGGCTCGGAGCCGCCGACGTTCCACCACACCAGGGCCACCACGACCAGCGCCGCCACAGCCAGCCACGGCCACGGGCGGCCCGGGCGGCCGGTGACCAGCAGGTCGGGACCGGGCGCCGGCGCCGCCTCGGCGTACCGGCTCGGTCGGCTGGTCACCACCTGACTATCCCCGCGCCGTACGCCGGGGACAACCGGTTCGCCGTCAGCGGGTCCGCAACTGCACGAACGGGGGCTTGACCACCCGCATCGGCGCCGGACGGCCGCGGACGTCCACGACGACCTCGCTGCCCGCACCGAGACCGGCGGCCCGGTCGAGCAGGGCGAGCCCGATGCCGCGGCGCAGGGTGGGTGAGAACGTCCCGCTGGTCACCTCGCCGACCTTCTGGCCGCCGGCACCGACGACGCTCATGTGCGGACGCGGGATGCCACGCTCGACCGCCTCGACCCCCCAGAGCACCCGGTCTGGTCTGGCCGCGCGCTCGGCGAGCAGCGCCTCGCGGCCCCAGAACTCCGGCTTGTCCCAGCCGACCGCCCAGCCGACGCGGGCCTGGTTCGGGGTGATCGACAGCGACAGGTCCTGCCCGTGCAGCGGATAACCCATCTCGGTGCGCAGGGTGTCGCGCGCGCCGAGCCCACATGGCGTCGCGCCGGTCGCGATGATCGCCTCCCACCAGGCCACGGCGTCCGGCCACCGCACGACGAGCTCGTAGCCGTGCTCCCCGGTGTAGCCGGTCCGGCAGATGAGCACGTCCCGGCCGTCGACCGTCGTTGCCGCGAAGCTCATGTAGTCGTGCTCGTGCGGCAGGCCGAGCGCAGCCACCACCTCGCTGGAGCGCGGGCCCTGCACGGCGAGGATGGCGTAGTTCTCGTGCTCGTTGGTGACTGTGATCCCAGGTGGCGCGGCGGCCTGCAGGCGGCGTACGACCTCGGTGGTGTTCGCGGCGTTCGGGATCAGGAAAACGTAGTCCCCGCCGAACCGGTAGGCGATCAGGTCGTCCACGACGCCGCCGGTCTCGGCGTCGCAGCACAGCGTGTACTGCGCCTGCTCGTCGGTGATCCGGCCCAGGTCGTTGGTCAGACAGGAGTTGACGAAGGCGGCCGCACCCGCACCCTTGACCGCGGCGTTGCCGAGGTGCGAGACGTCGAAGAC